>CAZFBP010000040.1:0-15818 GCA_964517255.1 uncultured Chryseobacterium sp. | reverse complement strand
CCTCACCACCGAGCACGCGCACCTTCACCTCAGCGATCGGCGCCGCGCTGGTGCTGTGGTCAACGAAACCCAGGATCACCAGGGCGCCGATGGCGCTCAGCGCGAGGCCCAGCGGGCGTAAGAGGCGCTTGAGGCGGTTCATGGGCGGAAGCGTTCGTTGAGCAATCGTTCTATGGCGGGCACCGAACGGTCAATGTCACCGGCCCCGAGCGTGACCACGACATCAACCGTTTGCGAAGCAAGCGCGTCCAAAAGCGCGGTTCCTGGCACGCACGACTTCTTATCCATAGGCACTTGTTCGAGGAGCCACTGGGAGGTGATGCCGGGGATGGGCTCTTCGCGGGCGGGGTAGATGTCCAGGAGGATCAACTCATCGAGCCGTGCGAGGCTCTTGGCGAAGTCGGGGGCCAGATCACGGGTGCGGGTGAAGAGGTGCGGCTGGAAGATGCCCGTGACCTTGCGGCCGGGGTAGAGCTCGCGCACGCTGCCGATGCAAGCGTCGAGCTCCTTGGGGTGGTGCGCGTAGTCGTCGATCAGCACCACGCGCGCATTGGAGATGCGGGTCTCGAAGCGGCGGGCCACGCCACGGAAAGAGGCCAGCCCCTGCCTCAGCAGCTCAGGCGACACGCCCGTGCGCAAGGCCACGGTACTGGCCGCGATGGCGTTCTCCACGTTGTGTCTGCCGGGCATGCCCAAGGTGAGGCCGCGCAGCGCATGCCCTTCGGCGAACAGGTCGAAGCGGTAACGGCCATCGGCCACGGTGATGTTCTCCGCGCGCGGCTCACCGGCGCTGCCGATCGCGTAGCTGCCCACCTGCGTGCGGTGCGTGAAGTGGTGCGCCACGCGCTCATGCACCAGCAAGGGCCCATCGCATTGCACGGCGAAGGCCGTGTAGGCCTCGAACATGGCCTCCGGCGTGCCGTAGATGTCGAGGTGGTCGGGGTCCATGGCCGTGATGATGCTTTGCGCGGGGCACAGCTGCAGGAAGCTGCGGTCGTACTCATCGGCCTCCACCACGTTCACCACGGCATCGTCGTTCAGCAGCACGTTGGTGCCGTAGTTGGCGCTGATGCCGCCGAGGAAGGCGTTGCACGGCACCTTGCCCGCCGTGAGCAGGTGCGCCAGCAGGGTGCTCACGGTGGTCTTGCCATGCGTGCCCGCCACGGCGATCGTCGGCTTGTCACGGGTCACCATGCCCAGCACTTCGGCGCGCTTGAGGATGCGTGCGCCGCGCTCCTCCCAGAACTTCAGCAGCGGGCTGCTCACGGGCACTGCGGGCGTGCGCACCACCATCACTTCGCTCGCATGCGCATCACGGAACCCCTGCGGGATCAGCTCCGCGCGCTCGTTGAACTGCACTTCGATGCCCTCGCTCTGCAACTGGTTGGTGAGCTCGCTCGGTGTCTTGTCGTAGCCGGCCACGTGCGCGCCGCGCCTCCGGAAGTAGCGCGCCAGGCCGCTCATGCCGATGCCGCCGATGCCGATGAAGAAGAAGCGATTGCCGGTCAGTGTGCTCATGATCTTGCTATTCTGATCACCTCAACGGCGATGGCCTGCGCCGCATCGTGCGTGGCCAGCTCCGCGATGGCGAGCCGTAGGCGATCCAGCGCCTGCGGGTCGCGCAGCAGTTCAAGCGCCTTGAGGCCGAGCTGCTCCACGGCATCCGCATCGCGCAGCAGCACGGCCGCGCCGCGGTCGGTGAGGGCGCGCGCATTGTGCGTCTGGTGGTCCTCGGCGGCCGTGGGCAGGGGCACCAGGATCGCCGCCTTCGCCACGATGCACAACTCGCTCACGCTGATGGCGCCCGCGCGGGCCACCACGAGGTCGGCGCAGGCGTACGCGAGATCCATGCGGTCCACGAACTCGAGCACCTTGCAATCGGCGTAACCGACGCGCGCCACGGCCTCTTGCGCTTGCTTGAAGAAGGGCGTTCCGGTCTGCCAGATCACTTGCACGCCTTCTTTCTTCCACAGTGCGAGCGCTGCCTCCACGCCACGATTCACGCCGCGCGCGCCCAGGCTTCCACCGGTGATGAAGATGACGGCCGCATCCTCGCGGAGCCCGAAGTGCTCCAAGCCGCGCGGCTTCTTCCCCGTGAGCTTCACGGTATCGGTGCGCACCGGATTGCCGGTGAGCAGGATGCGCTCCTTCGGGAAGTACTTCTCCATGCCTGCGTAAGCCACGCAGATGCGCCTCGCGCGCTTCGCCAGGTGGATGTTGGTCTTGCCGGGGAAGCTGTTCTGCTCCTGGATCAAGGTGGGCACGCCCATGCGCTGGGCAGCGGCCAGCAACGGACCGCTCGCGTATCCGCCCACGCCCACGGCGATGTGCGGCTTGAAGGACTTCACCAATCGACGCGCCTTCAGCATGCTGCGCAGCAAGCGCCAGGGCAGGCCGATGTTCTTGATCACACTGCCGCGCTGGAATCCCCGGATGGGAAGCGCCTGGATCGCGAAGCCCGCGGCCGGCACCTTCTGCATCTCCATCCGGCCTTCTGCGCCCACGAATAGGAAACGCGCATCGGGCTCGCGTTCGCGCACGGCCTGCGCGATGGCGATGGCCGGGAAGATGTGGCCGCCGGTGCCGCCGCCGGCGATCATCACCCTAAGCTGCTGCGGTGCGGGGCTTGGCATCCGGCTTCTCGGTCTGTTGCGCTTCGTTGCCACGGCTCACGCTGAGGATGATGCCGATGGCCAGGCAGGTGAACCAGATGCTGGTGCCGCCCATGCTCACCAGCGGCAAGGGCTGACCGGTCACTGGCACCAGGTTCACGGCCACGGCCATGTTCACCATGGCCTGCACCACCAGCAGCAGTCCGAGCCCCACCGCCACCAATGCGCCGAAGGGCTTCTGGCATTTGCGCGCGATGGCCACCGCGCGATGCAGCAGGATCGAGTAGAGCAGCAGCAGGCCCAGGCCGCCGAGTATGCTTCCGTACTCCTCCACGATGAAGGCGTAGATCATGTCGCTGTACGGATGCGGCAGCCAGTTGCGCGAGGCCGCGGTGCCGGGCATGCTGGGCAGGAAACCGCCGCTGGCGATGGCGATCTTGGCGTGCTCCACCTGGAAGTTGGCATCGGGATCCGCCGCGCCGGCGCCGAAGGCCTTGATGCGCGCGGCCCATGTGGCGGCGCGCGGCAGCAGGTCGGGGAAGAAGTCTGCGATGAGCAGCAGCAGCGCGAAAGCGGCCACCGCCGCGCCGATGAGCAGCGCGAGATGCTTGATCGGCACCTGGGCGATGAACATGAGCGTGACGCAGATGAGGAAGAGCAGCGCGGCCGTGCTGAAGTTGGCCGGGAGGATGAGGCCGCAGATCACGCCCACGGGCAGCATGAGCTTGAGCGCCACATCGCGCAGCGTCCATGCCTCATCCGAGTGCTTCGCCAGCACGCGCGCCAGGTAGGCGACGAGCACCACCTTCGCCAGGTCGCTGGTCTGGAAGCTCTGGTTGATGAAGGGGATGGTGAGCCAGCGGCTCGCATCGTTGATGTTGGATCCGAGCACGAGCGTGAGCAGCAGCAGGCCGGCCACCAGCCAGATGGTGAGCTGCGCCAGACGCGAATAGATCCCGTAGCGCACCTGGCTCGCGTAATACATGATGAGGCCGCCCGAGCCCAGCATGAGCGCATGCTTGAAAAGGAAGTGGAAGGTGCTGCCGTCGCGCTTCACCGCCAAGGAGCTGATGGAGCCGTAAACCGCCAGCAGGCTGATGAGTCCGAGTATGAACGCGGCCCTCCACACGATGCGGTCTCCTTGGAGGCGGGTAATGAAGGTGGTCATCTGACGGTTGAGGGCGGTTGAGGGTTGAGGAGGTTGAGGGTTGTATTTGCTTGCTTCCGTTCGCGGGGTCACAACCCCCATCCCGTCGATTCAACCTTCAACCCTCAACTGGCTTATAAGTCATTCACAGCTCTCCTGAACTCCGCTCCGCGCTCCTCGTAGTTGGCGAAACCGTTGCCGCTGGGGCACGCCGGGCTGAAGAGGACCACATCGCCGGGCTCGGCCACTTCACGTGCGGCGAAGACGGCGGTGCGCAGATCGTCGGTGCGGTAGCTGTGCCGGGGCAGGCTGCCGATCGCGCGCTCCTCCAGGCCGCCATAGAGCACCACAGTGCGCACGTGCGCATTCAACTGCTCCTGCACGGCCTGGGAATTCATCTCCGGGCCCCAGGCGCCCACGATCCACACCGTGCGGCGCTCGATGGTGCCGAGCGATTCGAGCGTGGCGTCGAGGAAGGTGGCGCGGCTGTCGTTCACGTAGAGCACATCGTTCAATGAGGCCACGGCCTCCAGGCGGTGGGGTCCCCATGCGCTGAGGGCGGCGCGGCGCGCATCGATCAGCTGGCCGCCAGCGATGCGCAGTGGCGCGTCCTTGTCGGTGGTGCGTTTCATGCGGTGTCAAGGGTTGATCAGAGCGCTTTCACCGCGGCCTTGAAGCGGCGGCCGCGCTCCTCGTAGTTGGCGAACAGGTCGAAGCTCTTGCAGGCGGGGCTGAGCAGCACGGCGTCGCCTTCCTCAGCAAGGGCGTACGAGGCCTGTACGGCGCTCTCGGCGCTGGCGGTCTCCACGAAGTCCTTCACCAGCGCGCCGAAGGCCTCCTTCAAGCGGCTGTTGTCCTTGCCGAGGCACACGATGGCCTTCACCTTCTGCTTCACCAGCGGGACCAGCTGCGCGTAATCGTTGCCGTGCTCCTCTCCTCCGGCGATCCAGATCACGGGCCTGCGCATGCTCTCCAGGGCGTACCACGCGCTGTTCACGTTGGTGGCCTTGCTGTCGTTGATGAACTCCACGCCATGCACATTGGCCACGCGCTCCAGGCGGTGCTCCACATTCTGGAAATCGCTCAGGCTCTCGCGCACGGAATCGTTGCGGATGTCGAGCACGCGCGCGGCGATGCCCGCGGCCATGCTGTTGTACACATTGTGCCTGCCTTGTAGCGCGAGTTGGCGGATGCTCATGTCGAAAGTGGTTTGGTTGGTGGTTACGTGGATCCGGTCGTCGATGAGGCACGCGCCCTGCGGCACATGGCGCTCGAGGCTGAAGGGCCAGCGGCGCGGGCGCAGCGCATGGCCCTCGAGCCATTCGCTGATCACGCGATCATCGGCGCCGTGTATGAAGTGGTCGTCCTCGGTCTGGTTGAGGGCGATGCGGAACTTGCTGGCGGTGTAGCGCTCCATGCTGTGGCCGTAGCGCTCCAGGTGGTCCGGGGTGATGTTGAGCAGCATGGCCACGCGCGGGCGGAAATCGCGGATGCCGTCGAGCTGGAAGCTGCTGAGCTCGAGCACGTACCAGGCGTTGTCGCCTTCGGCCACGAGCGCGGCGAAGGAGTTGCCCACGTTGCCCCCTACGGCCACGTCCATTCCGGCGCGCGCGAGCACGTGGTGCGTGAGGAGCGTGGTGGTGGTCTTGCCGTTGCTGCCCGTGATGCCCACCACCTGGCCTTTGCAGTGGCGCCAGGCGAATTCGATCTCGCTGATCACCGGGATGCCCTTCTCCATCGCCGCGCGCACCAGCGCCGCGCTATCGGGGATGCCCGGGCTCTTCACGATCTCATCGGCCTCGAGCACGCGCCCGGCGCTGTGGCCGCCCTCCTCGAAGGCGATGCCTTCCTTCTCCAGCGCCATGCGGTAGTCGGGCTTGATCGCGCCCGCATCGCTCACGAACACGTCGAGCCCGCGCCGCCTGGCCAGCCTCGCAGCGCCCACGCCGCTCTCCTGCGCGCCCAGCACCACCAGTCGGCTCATCGCAGCTTGAGGGTTACGATGGAGAGCACGGCGAGCATGATGCCCACGATCCAGAACCGCGAGACGATCTTGCTCTCGTGGATGCCCTTCTTCTGGAAGTGGTGGTGCAGCGGCGACATCAGGAAGATCCGCCGGCCCTCGCCGTGCCTGCGCTTGGTCCACTTGAAGTAGCTCACCTGCATCACCACGCTGAGGTTCTCCACGAGGAAGACCCCGCAGAGCACGGGGATCAGCAGCTCTTTGCGCACCAGGATGGCCAGCGTGGCGATGATGCCGCCCAGCGCCAGGGAGCCGGTGTCGCCCATGAAGACCTGCGCGGGGTACGCGTTGTACCAGAGGAAGCCGATGCACGCGCCGAGCAGCGCGCCGATGAACACCGCCAGCTCGCCCGAGCCGGGGATGTACATGATGCCCAGGTACTGCGAGAAGATGATGTTGCCGCTGACGTACGCGAGGATCCCGAGCGTGAGCACGATGATCGCGCTGGTGCCCGTGGCCAGCCCATCGACGCCATCGGTGATGTTGGCGCCGTTGCTCACGGCGGTGATGATGAAGATGACCACCGCGATGTAGATGAGCCAGGTGTACTCGCGCGCGCCCTGCCCGAAGGGCTTGAGCAGCGTGCTGTAGTTGAACTCGTTGCCCTTCACGAAGGGGATGGTGGTGTTGGGCGACTTGCGGTTCAGCATGAAGTGCTGCGTGCCGTCGGCCTCCGTGATCGTGTGCACGTCGGCGGGATCCATCATCTCCGCCACCACTGCCGGCACCTCCACGCGCGTGCGCACTTCCGGATGGAAATAGACCGTGACGCCCACGATGAGCCCGAGGCCCACCTGCCCCACCACCTTGAACTTGCCGGCCAGTCCGCGCTTGTCCTTCTTGAAGACCTTGATGTAATCGTCGAGGAAGCCGATGCTCCCCATCCACACGGTGCTCACCAGGAGCAGGATGATGTAGATGTTGTCGAGCCGTGCGAAGAGCAGCGTGGGCAGGATGGTGGCGCTGAGGATGATGAGGCCTCCCATGGTCGGCGTGCCCTGCTTGCCCAGCTGGCCCTCGAGGCCGAGGTCGCGCACGGTCTCGCCCACCTGCAGGCGGCGCAGCAGGCGGATGATGCCGCCACCGAACCAGAGGCTGATGAGCAGCGAGACGAAGACCGCCATGGCCGCGCGGAAGGAGATGTAGCTGAACACCCCCGATCCGGGAACATTGAAATCGATGCTATCGAAGAGGTGGTAGAGCATCTACTTGTGGAGCAGCTCAAGCGTTTCGCGCAGCACGGCGGCATCGTCGAAGGGGTGCTTCACGCCCTTGATCTCCTGGTAGTCCTCGTGACCCTTGCCCGCCAGCAGGATCACATCACCCGGTTTGGCCATGCCCGCGGCCTGGCGGATGGCCTCGCGGCGATCGGCGTTCACGAACACGCGGCCCGCATCGGCCGCAGGCACGCCGGCGCGCATCTCGCCGAGAATCGCTGCGGGGTCCTCGCTGCGCGGATTGTCGCTGGTGAGCACGGTGAGCGCGCTCATGGCCGTGGCGATGCGCGCCATCTCGGGCCGCTTCGCGCGGTCGCGGTCTCCGCCGCAACCGATCACCGTGATCACGCGCTCCTCGCCCTGGCACAGCTCGTTGATCGTGGAGAGCACGTTCTTCAGCGCATCGGGCGTGTGGGCGTAATCCACGATGCCGAGCACGCCGCCACCGCTGCGCACGGCCTGGAATCGGCCGCGCGGCGGCTCCAGGTCGCTGAGGGCGGTGAGCACATCGAGCGGCGCCTTGCCCAGCAGCAGGGCCACGCTGTACACGGCGAGCAGGTTGCTCGCATTGAATTCGCCCACGAGCCGGGCGTAGAGGTCGTGCCCATCGACACTGAGGTGAAGGCCGCTGAGCTGGTTCTCGATGATGCGCGCGTGGTGGTCGGCCAGGTTGCGCACGGCGAACGAGCGCTTTGTGGCGCGCGTGTTCTGCACCATCACCGCGCTGTTCGCGTCGTCAGCGTTCACCAGCGCGAAGGCGCCGGAGGGCAGGCCATCGAAGAAGCGCTTCTTCGCCTTGATGTACTCGGCGAAGGTGCCATGGTAGTCGAGATGGTCGTGGGTGATGTTGGTGAACACGCCACCGGCGAAGCGCAGTCCTGCGATGCGTTGCTGCACCACGCTGTGGCTGCTCACTTCCATGAAGCAGTGCGTCACGCCGGCCTCGAGCATCTCGGCCATCAGCGCGTTGAGGCGCACGGCGTCCGGCGTGGTGTGCGTGCTGGGGATCACGCGCTGGCCGATGCGGACCTCGACGGTGCTGAGGAGGCCGCACTTGTGGCCCAGCGCGCGGAAGAGGCGGAAGAGCAGCGTGGCCACGCTGGTCTTGCCGTTGGTGCCGGTGATGCCCACCAGCTTCAAGCGCTTGCTGGGCTGATCGAAGAAGTTCGATGCGATGAGGCCGGTCGCTTCCGAGGCATCGGGCACGCGCACGTACGTGATGCCCTGCTCGAGCGCATCGGGCATGCGCTCGCACACCACGGCGCTCGCTCCATGGGCGACGGCCTGAGCGATGAAGTCGTGGCCGTCCGTCCTGGTGCCGCGCACGGCGATGAAGAGGGTGAGCGGCTGCACCGCGCGGCTGTCGAAGGTGATGTGCTCGATGGCGCTGTTGGTGCTTCCCTCCACCTGCTCGATGGGCACGCCGTAGAGGAGGTCCTTGAGCAGCTTCATGCGAGTTCGATGAGGATGTTGCGGCCCACGGCTCGTGCTCCCGGCGCGAGCGATTGGCGCTTCACCATGCCGGCGCCCAGCACGCGCACGGTGAAGCCGCGGTTCTCCAGGATGTAGAGCGCATCGCGCAGCCCCATGCCCAGCACGTTGGGCACCAGGCCGCTGCTGCGGCTCACGACCTCGCGCGGATGCGCGGTCACGCTCGTGTCGCTCGCGGTGGTGCTCATCCATTCGCCTTCGCCCGCTTGCATGAAGGGCACGCCGAGCCCGGCCATCGCGGCGCTCAGGTCGCGCGCATGGCCGCTCATGCTCACCGGCGATCGGGGGCCTGTCGAAGCAGCGAGCGTGCGCTCCTGCTGCAGCTCCAGGCGGTTGCTGTACACCTTGTCCGCGATCTCCCGGAAAATGGGTCCGGCCACCACGTTGGCGTAGTAGCCGCTCATGGTGGGGCCGTTCACCACCACGATGCAGCTGTACAGCGGCTTCTCGGCGGGGAAGTAGCCGGCGAACGATGCCTGGTAGCTCTTACCGTGGTCCTTGTAGCTGCCGTTGCGGGCGATCAGCGCGGTGCCGGTCTTGCCGGCGATGCGCAGGTCGGTGCCGTGCAGGTTGCGCGCGGTGCCGCTGTCCACCACGCCCTGCAGCAGCTCGCGCACGGTGGCCAGCGTGCGGTCCGAGCAGATGCGCTCGTTGAGCACGCCCGGCTCGAACTCCTCGATGGTCTTGCCATCGCGCGAGACGTGCGTGACGAGCTGCGGCTGCATCATGCGGCCACCGTTGGCCACGGCATTGTAGAAGGTGAGCAACTGCAGCGGCGTGAGCGCCACCTCGTAGCCGATGCTCATCCACGGCAGGCTGGTGCAGCTCCAGAGCTCATCGCCCGGTGCGCGCATCACGGGCACGCCTTCGCCGGGGATGCGCACGCCAGTGAGTTCGTGCAGACGCATGCGGCGCAGTCCATCGACGAAGCGCTTCGGGTCCTTCTTGTAGGCCTTGAGCACAGCCTGGCTGCAGCCTGTGTTCAGCGAGGCCTCGAAGGCGCGGCGCACGGTGACCCAGCGCCTGCCGTACGGATGCGAATCGATCATGTCCGCCGCTCCGCAGTAATGGATGCGGCCCCAGTTGGTATCCACCGTGTCATCCGGGCTGATGAGCCCTTCTTCGAGCGCCACCATAATGGCGGGCAGCTTGAAGGTGGAGCCGGGTTCGGCCGCCTCGCCCACGGCCCAGTTCATGGTCTCGGCGTAGGTGCTGTCGGCCACGCGCGTGAGGTTGCTGATGGCCTTGATGCGGCCGGTGGCCACCTCCATCACCACCACGCTGCCATACTGGGCGCCGTGCTTGCGCAGCTGGCGCTCCAGGGCGTCATCGGCCACGTCCTGCAGGTTGATGTCGATGGTGGTGTGGATGTCGCTGCCCGGCTCGGGGTCGGTGCCGTCGCCGTTGTCCACGGGCATCCAGGTGCCGCCCGCGAGCCTGCGCTCCAACCGGCGGCCTGTGCGGCCCTTGAGCCAATCGTTGTACCCGCCCTCCAGGCCGATCACGGTGCTGTCGCGCAGCACATAGCCCACGGTGCGCGCAGCGAGGCGCTCGCAGGGCCGTGCGCGTACCAGGCGCTTCTCCATGACGAGCCCGCCCTTGTACCGCCCATCGCGAAAGAGGGGGAAGCCGCGCAGCACTTTCACTTGCGCGTGGGTGGCGCGGCGCTTCACCATGTGGTAGCGCTCACGGCGCGCGCGGGCGTCCACCAGGTCGCGCTTGTACTCATTGGCAGTGCGGTCCTGGAAGAGTTCGGCGAGGTTGCGCGCGAGCGAATCGATCTTCTCGTTGAAGCGATCATTGGTGAGCGCGTCGGGCACCATGTCCATGCGCACGTCGTACTCGGGCACGCTGGTGGCGAGCAGGCGTCCGTCGGCGCTGTAGATGTGGCCGCGCTCGGGCTGCACCGTGCGCCAGTCGGTGCTGACGTGCTCGGCCTTGGCGCGCCAGAGCGCGCCCTCGTAGGTCTGCAGGTAGAGCAGCCGGCCGCCGATGGCGAGCGCGAAGAGCACGACGCCCAATTGCACGATGCCCGCGCGGATGCTCAGTTGCTTCGGGGTGCTCATGGCGTGCGCGTCTCTTCGAGCAGGTCCTCGTCCACGCTGAGCTTCACCGGCGCCACGCGGCTCTCTTGCAGCCCCAGGGTGCTGATCCGGTCGGCCACCTGGCTCTGCTGCTCCTGCTTCTCCAGTTCGGCCCGTGCGCTGATGTACTCGGCGCGCTGCTCCTTCAAGGCGGCGTCGGTGCGCTCGATCCGGCGCACCACGCGCTCCGCGTGGTACCCGTATCCGATGGTGAGCAGGCCGGCGGCGGCGAGGAAGAGGATGAAGGGCATGTCTCGCACCATGCTCTCGCGCGTGAGGAAGGAACCGTTGAGCACGTTGATCAGGGCGCGCGGCAGCTGCGCGGGCCTGGCCGCCTTCCTGGGCCTGGGCTTCTCTTCTTGCTCTTCGCGCATCCGGTTCATCGGCGTACTGCTATTCGTAGGCGGGCGCTGCGTGCCCGTGGATTGGTGCTGATCTCTGCTGCCGTGGGTCGTATCGCCTTGCCTTCCGGGTCGAATGGCCTCAATCGGTTTCCGTACAAGTCCTTCTTCTCTTCTCCATCGAAAGCGCCTGCCCGCATCCAGTTCTTCACCAGCCGATCCTCCAGGCTGTGGTAGCTGATCACCACCAGCTTGCCGCCGACCTTGATCACCTCCGCGCTCTGCAGCAGCAGCGCCTCCAGCGATCCGAGCTCATCGTTCACCGCGATGCGCAGGGCTTGGAAGACCTGCGCGCGGAAACCGCTCTCGTCCTTGCGCGGCGTAACCGGCGCGATGGCCTCGATGAGCTGCTGCGTGGTGTCGATGCGCTTGCTGGCGCGCGCGCTCACGATGGCCTTCGCCACCCTTCGCGCGCCATCCACTTCGCCGTAGCTCTTGAGCGCCTGGCTCAATCGTTCTTCGTCCCAGCTGTTCACCAGGTCGGCGGCGGTGCGCTTGGCTCGGCGGTCCATCCGCATGTCCAGCGGGCCGTCGAAGCGGATGCTGAAGCCGCGAGCTCCCTGGTCGAACTGGTGGCTGCTCACGCCGAGGTCGGCGAGGAGGCCATCGATCGGCAGCGCCTTGAGGAAGCGCAGGTGGTTGGCGAGCCAGCGGAAGTCCGACTTCACCAGGGTGAAGCGGTCGTCGCGCGGAGCGTTGGCCCAGGCGTCGGCGTCGCGATCGAACGCGATCAACCTTCCCATGGGGCCGAGTTGCTCCAGGATGGCCCGGCTGTGGCCTCCTCCTCCGAACGTGACATCCGCATAGATGCCGTCGGGGCGGAGGCTCAACCCTTCGATGCAGGCTTGTGAAAGAACGGGCTCGTGGTACTCACTTCCCGTCCTCATTCCCCAGTGCGCCCATTACCTGTTCGGACAGGGAGCTCATGTCCACGGTCTCGCCGCGCCATTGGTCGTATGCCTTGGCATCCCAGACCTCGATCCGGTCGTCTGAGCCGATCAGCTTGATGTCGGCCCCCAAGCGGGCGCCTTTCACCAGAGCGTAGGGCAGCAGCATTCGGCCGGTAGGATCCGGGACCACGGGCGTTGCGCCTGCATTGAAGCGCCGGATGAACTCCGCGTTCGCTTTCACGAAGCGGTTCAATCGGCGCATCTTCCTGGCGGTCTCCTCCCAAACGCTGTTGGGGTAGAGCACCAGGCAGGGGTCGTGAACATCCCGGTTCATCACGAAGCCGCTGTCCGCCTCTTTGCCGAGCTGCTTGCGCAGCACAGCGGGGAGCACGAGTCTCCCCTTGGCGTCCAGCCGGCAATCGAATTCCCCGATGAGGTTCAGCATGCGTGACCATTGGCGTGCGTGACGGCGGCGAAAGTATCCGGCGTTCGGCACTTTCCGGCACTATCAGGCACTTCTGTGGAAAACTTTGCGGGACCAATGTAAATCAAACGCACCTCATGCGTTAGAAAGTGCCGTCAATCATAGTAAAATGAAATGGGCCTGAAAGTGCCGGAGTTTCCCACAACGTTCTAAACCGATTGTGCCACGAAAGCCCGCCATGCACCCTTCTGTCACGCGCAGAGCCGCGCCTGTCGTGGCCTCAGGAGCGATTGGGGTAGATGAGCGCGTCACCTCCCTTGGTGCGGCCATGTCAGATGAAAGCCGCCCCGGTGTCTCACGGATCGGGTCAGAGCGTCGCACTGACGAAGCCCATGGCGGCTGCCTGAGTCCGCGTGCTGCATCGCCCGACGCGGGGGGCACATCGAACGGAAGGGCCGGTTGCATCGATGCCAACGCGCGCACTGCAGCCCGCACATCACGCGGATGCCCGAGCGCTTCGGATCACCGTTCTACATTTGGCCGAACCCCATGCCGCACTCACTCAAGCAAGACGGCGAGTTCCAGTACTTGGATGCAGGCAGCGGCGAGCCCATTGTGCTGCTGCACGGCCTCTTCGGAGCGCTGAGCAATTTCCAACCGCTCTTCGAGCACTTCACGCCACGCCACCGCGTGCTGGTGCCCATGCTGCCGCTGTACACCATGCCGATGCTCGGCACCAATGTGCCGGCGTTGGCCGATTTCCTCGACCGTTTCCTGAAGCACCTCGGGCTGGAGCGCGTGAACATCCTGGGCAACTCGCTCGGCGGCCATGTGGCGCTCGTGTTCTGCACCAAGCACGCTGCGGGCGTGCGCACCCTCACGCTCACGGGCAGCAGCGGCCTTTATGAGAATGCCTTCGGCGGCAGTTTCCCGCGCCGCGAGGACAAGGAGTACCTGCGCAAGAAGATCGCGCTCACCTTCCACGACCCCAAGCACGTGACCGACGCGCTGGTGGAGGAATGCTACGAGACCGTGAACGACAAGGGCAAGCTCATCCGCATCCTCGCGCTGGCCAAGAGCGCCATCCGGCACAACATGGCCAAGGAGATCCCGCACATGGCCATGCCCGTGCTGCTGATCTGGGGAAGGCAGGACACGATCACGCCGCCGCATGTGGCCGAGGAATTCCACTCGCTATTCCCCAACAGCGAACTGCATTGGATCGAGGGCTGCGGCCACGCGCCGATGATGGAGCATCCGGAGGAGTTCAACAGGATCCTGGAAGAGTGGCTGATGAAGAAACTCGACGACGCACCGAATAGCTAGATCGAGTGGAGAGTATCGAGCGGAGAGTGGTGAGCATGTCGCCTCCTCGACTCCGCTCCGCGAAACAGCGCCATACTCAGCACTCGCCGCTCCTTACGAAGCACTCACCACTCGAACAATGAAAGGCCTCCGCGCCGAGCACCTCACCAGCGGACGCGCGCCGGAGCATTGGACCAAGCCCTCGCTGCCGGAGTACGCCTTCATCGGGCGCAGCAACGTGGGCAAGAGCTCGTTGATCAACATGCTGTGCGGCATCAAGAAGCTGGCGCGCGTGAGCAATACGCCTGGCCGCACGCGCAACGTAGAGCACTTCCGCGTGGAGGGCACACTGACCGGCAACGCTCATTGGCTGCTGGCCGACCTGCCGGGCTACGGCTTCGCGAAGGCGAGCAAGGCCGAGCGCGCCGCATGGGAGAGCATGATCAACAACTACCTGCGCCGGCGCGAGAACCTGCAGAACGTTTTCCTGCTCGTGGACGCGCGCCTAGACCCTCAGCAGAACGACCTGGATATGATCCAGTGGCTCGGGGAAGAGGGAATTCCATTCAGCATCGTCTTCACCAAGGCCGACAAGCTCTCCGGCCCGAAAGTGCAATCGAACATCGCCGCGCTGAAGAGGAAGCTGAAGGAAACCTGGGATACGTTGCCGCCGATGCACACGAGCAGCAGCGAGACGGGCGATGGTCGCGAGGAAGTGCTCGCATTCATAGAGAAAGTGAATGGCCGATGGTTGGGGGTTGGAGGTTGAGAGCGATCGGGGGTTGCCGCAACCCTCAACGGCCGTTGTTCCAGCCCTCAACCAACTGTCAACCTTCTTCGCCCTTCAATCCAAGCATGTGCTCCCCGAAGTAAGCGGCGAAGTCGCGCATCTGGGCGGCCATCCTGCCCTCACCAGTGGCGCGTTCAAAGGTGTCCGAGAGCGTGAGCAGGTTCTGGTGGAAGAAGGACTTCATCTCCTCCACGGTCATCTCTTTCGTCCAGAGGTCGATGCGCAGGGTGTTGCGCTCCTGCTCGTCCCAGAGCGAGAGCAGCACGGCCTTGCTGGCGCTCCTGGCGCCATTGTCCTCCGCCTGCCAATCGATGCGCTCGGGCACTTGGTTGTCGTCGAGCTGCACTTGGATGGTGATGTTGGAGGTCTTCATGGAAAGCTGAAAGTGGAAGGATCAAAGCTGAAAGCGGAAACGCTCACCTGGGTTTGTACGTCTTCAGGATCAGGCGCGGGTCGTCGATGGCGAAGAGCTGCGCGAAGGTCGTGCTTGGGTGCTCCTTCATGTACGCCTGCACCATGCGAAGGCCGAGCCATTCGCCGAGGTGGCCGGGGCTCTCGTGAGGCAGTCCGTTGGTGAAAGGGCCGTCGTTCAGCCAGCGGCCGATGTCCTCGCCCTTCTTGCTGTACAGCTGATCCTGGCCCACGAGCGCTTTCCAGATCTCGTACTCGTTCGCTTCACACCACGCGAGGTGCTCTTCGGAGAATGCGAGCTGCAGGTGCGGGTCACATTCAGGAAGGAGCGCGTTGAGCAGGGCCATCACTTTCCCGGTCTCTACCAGCTGGGCCAGCAGGTCCTCACCACTGGCATCGCGCAGATAGTGCACCATGAGCCAGCCTTTCACCGCGCTGGGCACGAGCATGGTGGGCTGCATGCGTTCCTTCATGTACTGCGGGAAGCGCTCCGGCGCGAGGTAGCCGATCACCGGATGGTCCTTGCCGATGAACCACTCCATGCCTACGCCCAGCACGCTATCGGTAGGCACGATGGCATAATTGTACCCTGAATTAAAGGCCACGATGCGCGGCGTCAGGCTGTCAGGGAAAAACACCTTGAGCCGGGTGAAGGCGCGCTCGAGCTCCTCGCGTTGCGCGGCCATGTCGCCGAACGCACTGTCGGCGGCGTGCTGCGCGGCCTTCCAATCGGGATCGAGGACGAAGCGGTGCAGGGCGAGGGGCAAGCGCGGATCGCCGATGGGGGCTGCCTGCAGGATGTCCTCGATGTAGATGCGGTAGAACCCTCCGTAGGTGGCGTGCGCGCGCAGGCTGATGGCTGCCAGGCTGTCGGGCGAAGCGTGGAAGAGCTCCTGGTCCAAGCGGCCGATGGAGAGGGCGACGGGCGCGGTGCCCGGCGGGAGCTCGGGCTCGCGGGTGCCATTGCACGCGGCGATGACAAGCGCGCACACGAACAGCACAGTATTGGCTGCGCGCGATGGC
>CAZFBP010000039.1:0-16353 GCA_964517255.1 uncultured Chryseobacterium sp. | reverse complement strand
CCCTCTCCCAAGGAGAGAGGGAGCGCTCCGTGTCTCCGTGCCTCCGTGTGAGCCGCATTTCGTGGTGAGCCATGGAGCGGATGCGGATCTTCCTGGACGCCAACATCCTGGTGACGGTGCTCTGCAACGAGTACCCGCGGTTCAGTGCGTGCGCTCGTGTGCTCAGCCTCGCCGATGATCGGCGATTCGAGGTGTACACCTCGCCCTTGTGCCTGGCCATCGGCGCGTACTTCGCTGAGAATAAGAGCGGCAGGCGCGTGGCCAAGAAGAAGGCCTGGCTCCTGGCGGAGAAGCTCAAACTGACCACGATCGATGCGTCGACCGCCAAGCGCGCACTCGCCAACAAGCGTGTGGAAGACCTGGAGGACGGCATGCAGTACTACTCCGCTGCGGATGCCAGGTGCACGTGCATCGTCTCCTACGACAAGCGGGACTTCCACTTCGCGGAGACGGAAGTGCTGGACGGGGAGGAGTTCCTGTTGAAGTACGCGGTGAAACGGAAGTAGCCGGACCTTTGGAGCATGGAAGTCTCCACCATCGACCAACTCGAAACCCTCAAATATCCTCTCGGCAAGTTCGTGCGCGGTACCAAGGCCGCCACGTCGGAGCGCCGCGCGGAATGCATCGCCAGCATCGAATCGTTCCCGCACCGACTGCGCGCCGAGGTGCAAAGCCTCAACGATTCGCAACTCGACACACCTTACCGCCAGGGAGGTTGGACCGTACGACAGCTGGTGCACCACATCGCCGACAGCCACAGCCAGACCCTCCACCGTTTCAAGCTGGCCTTGACCGAGGACAAGCCGACCATCAAACCCTACAAGGAAGCCTTGTGGGCAGAGCATGCGGACGCGTGCACGATGCCCCTGGAGTCATCCCTCGCGATCGTTTCCGGCACGCACGCGCGCTGGGTGGTGCTGATGCGCGCGATGAAAGCGGAGGAATGGGACCGTGCGTTCCTTCACCCAGAGCAGCAGCGCGAGGTCGCCTTGAGCGAAGCGCTGGAGCTGTACGTGTGGCATTCGGCGCATCATCTGGCGCACATCACGGGCCTGAGGCAGCGCCTTGGCTGGGAGGACCACGCGAATAGGAAGTGAGATGCTCGGAGAACGTCGTCGCGGGGGCGAATGGCTCTTTTGGCGCGATAACGCCGTGCGTGGCATCTTCGCGCTCGTTTCCCTGATAGCGCATGAGCACCAAGGGGTCAGCTGAAATTCTGATCGTCCCATTCCCTGATCGGTGAGAGTCCTCTTCATCGCCACGCACCGCGCCGGCCGCAACCCCAGCCAGCGCTTCCGCTTCGAGCAGTACATGGCATGGCTGCAACGCAAGGGCTGGTACTGCGAGCTGAGCCACCTGGTGGAGGCCAGCGACGATGCCTTCCTCTACAAGCCAGGGCATTTCGCCCGGAAGATCCGGTTCGTGGCGCGCTGCGTCAGCAAGCGGCGGCGCGACCTGGCTCGCGCGAAGGACTTCGACATCGTCTTCATCTCGCGCGAAGCGCTCATGACGCGCAGCACCTTCTTCGAGCGGGGCCTGCGCAAGCGTGGCGTCCGCGTCGTCTTCGATTTCGACGACAGTGTGTGGCTGAGCAACGTGAGCGATGCCAACCGGCGTTGGAAATGGGTGAAGGACCCCGGCAAGACCAGCCGCCTCATCGCCCTCAGCGACATGGTCTTCGCGGGGAACGCGTACCTGTCCGATTACGCCAGGCGATTCAACAGCGATGTGCGCATCGTGCCCACCACCATCGATACCGACGAGTACACGCCGCGCACCGGCCGCGCCGAAGGGCCGGTGTGCATCGGTTGGAGCGGCAGCATCACCACCATTCAGCACTTCCAGTACGCCGTGCCCGCCTTGCGCGCCATCCGCGCGCGCTTCGGCGAGCGCGTCACCTTCCGCGTGATCGGCGATGGCGCCTTCCGCATGCCCGAGCTGGGCATCACCGGCATGCCGTGGCGCAAGGACACCGAGCTGGACGACCTGCGCGCCATCGACATCGGCATGATGCCCCTGCCCGATGATGAATGGGCGCGCGGCAAATGCGGGCTGAAGGGCCTCCAGTACATGGCGCTCGGCATCCCCACGCTCATGAGCCCCGTGGGCGTCAACACCGAGATCATCCGCGATGGCGTTGACGGCTACCTGCCGCGCACCCCGGAGGAATGGGTGGAGCGCCTCGCGTGCTTGGTGGAGGATGCCGACCTTCGCCGCCGCATGGGGGAGGAGGCGCGCCGAACCGTGGTGGTCCGATACTCCACCAAGGCCTGGCGCGACCGCTACCTCCAGCACTTCTCAGAACTGATCGCGAACGGACAACCCAAGGAAAAGCTGAAATAGGAAATCGGAAGGCAGAACTAACTGCAATACCACGGCCTTCATATTTCAGCTTTCTCATTTCACCTTTCAACCCCACCTCCATGACTGAGACCACCACCGACCTGAAGCGCACGGCGCTCACGCACATCCACGAATCGCTCGGCGCCAAGATGGTGCCCTTCGCAGGCTACCTGATGCCCGTGCAGTACAGCGGCGTCATCGACGAGCACAACGTCGTGCGCAACAGCGTGGGCGTGTTCGACGTGAGCCACATGGGCGAATTCCTCGTGCGCGGACCGGGCGCCCTGGACCTGATCCAGAAGGTGACCAGCAACGACGCCAGCAAGCTCGCTGTGGGGAAAGTGCAGTACAGCTGCCTGCCCAACAAGACCGGCGGCATCGTGGACGACCTGCTCGTGTACCGCATGCAGCACCAGGACGACCACCATTACGTGCTCGTGGTGAACGCCAGCAACATCGAGAAGGATTGGAACTGGATCAACTCGCTCAACGCCTTCGATGCGCAGCTGGAGAACATCAGCGACCGGATGAGCCTGCTGGCCGTGCAAGGCCCCAAGGCCGTGGACACGCTCAAGGGCCTCTTCGCCGAGGACATCGCCAGCATGCCTTACTACACCGCGATGTACGCCGAGATGAAGGGCGTGGGCCTCGTGCTCATCAGCACCACGGGCTATACCGGCGCTGGCGGCTACGAGGTGTACATGCCGAACCCGCTCGCGGAGAAGGCGTGGCACACGGTGATGGAAGCAGGCAAGCCATTCGGCATCAAGCCCACGGGTCTTGCCGCGCGCGACACGCTCCGCCTGGAGATGGGCTTCTGCCTTTACGGCAACGACATCGACGACACCACCTCGCCGATCGAGGCCGGGCTGGGCTGGATCACCAAATTCACCAAGGACTTCACCAACAGCGCGGCCATCAAAGGCCACAAGGAGAACGGCACCGGCCGCAAGCTCGTGGGCTTCGAGCTGATCGACCGTGGCATCCCGCGCCACGGCATGAACGTGGTGGACGCAGCAGGCGCTGTGATCGGCGTGGTGACCAGCGGCACCATGAGCCCCACGCTCAACAAGCCCATCGGCATGGCCTACGTGCCCTCGGCCCTCAGCGCGCCCGGCACGGAGATCCTGATAGACGCGCGCGGCAAGGCGCTCAAGGGCAAAGTGGTGAAGGCGCCATTCCTCAGCCAAGACTGAGCCCTCGAGGCATTCGCGGCGTGATTGCTTATCAAAGGTGATTGCGTATCTCTGTGGAGACTTCGGCCCATGCAGGAACCCATCGGCAATAGCGAGTACAAGTACCGCGTGGAGGTGTGCTTCGTGCCCACGCAGTACCCGCTGTACGCGCCGGACATGGGCATCGTGGTAGTGATCGACGTGCTGCGCGCCACCAGCGCCATGGTGGCCGCCTTCGAGCACGGCGTGGACCGCATCATCCCGGTGAGCACCATTGAGGAGGCGCGTCAGTACATCGGCCGGCCCGGCTACATCGCCGCCGCCGAGCGCAATGGCGAGTTGGTCGAGGGCTTCCAGTTCGGCAACTCGCCGCTGGCGTACGTCGGCAAGGATCTGCGCGGGCAGACCATCGTGATGACCACCACCAACGGCACCAAGGCCATCAACCTGGCCAAGAGCGCCCGTAAGCTGGTGGTAGGCTCCTTCCTGAACCTCACCGCGCTGAGCGAGTGGCTGGTGATGCAGAACGACAACGTGCTGCTGCTCTGCTCGGGCTGGAAGGACAAGTTCAACCTCGAGGACAGCGTGTTCGCGGGCGCCGTGATGGACCGCCTGCTCGCCAGCGGCAAGTTCGGCGTGGAAGAGGACAGCAGCATCGCCGCCAAGTACATGTTCATGGCCGCGCGCGATAATTTCCTCAGCATCCTCAAGGCCGCCCCGCGCCGCCGCCGCATCGAGCAGCTGCACCTGCTGCCCGACGCGAAGTACTGCCTCACGCCCGATCAGAGTCGGATCATCCCGGTGCTGCGAGAGGGCGAACTGGTGCGGATGAAGACCTGAATGGCATCATGCTCCGCCGTGTAGTCCTGTGCTTCCTCGCGCTCGCAGCGCTCGCCGCGATCCTGGCGCCAGCCAGCGCCCCCAGCGCGCAGGCGTGGGGCTTCTACGGCCACAAGCGCATCAACCGCATGGCCTGCTATGCGCTGCCGCCGGAGATGTTCCCCTTCTTCAAGCGACACATCGATTTCATCAGCGACCATGCTGTGGACCCCGACCGCCGACGCTACGCCGTGGTGGGCGAGGCCGAGCGCCATTACATCGACATCGACCACTACGCCAAGGGCGGTGCGGATGCCTTCGAGGCCATGCCGCGCAAATGGGACGATGCGGTGGCGAAGTACACCGAAGACACCTTGAGGGCGTACGGCATCGTGCCTTGGCACATCCGCGTGGTACATGCCCAATTGGTGCGCGCCTTCCAGCGCGGCGATGCGGACCGGATCCTGCGCCACGCCACGGACCTGGGCCATTACGTGGGCGACGCGCACGTGCCGCTGCACACCACCGAGAATTACAACGGCCAGCTCACGGACCAGCACGGCATACACGCCTTCTGGGAAAGCCGCATCCCTGAATTGAGCGCTGAGGGATACGACCACCTGCTCGGCCGGGCAGAGTACATCGATGATCCCTTGGACGCGGCATGGAACGCGGTGCGCGAGAGCCACTTGCTGGTGGACAGCGTGCTGGGCATCGAGAAACGCTTGAGCCAGCAGTACCCCGAGGATCGGCGCTACGTGTTCGAGGACCGCGGACGCGGCGCCATGCGGCTGCCCTCGCGCGAGTACACGAAGGCATACGAGGACGCCATGCTCGGCATGGTGGAGCGGCGCATGAACGCGAGCATCATCACCCTGGCCAGTTTCTGGTACAGCGCCTGGGTGAACGCGGGGCAGCCTGACCTGAACCGGATTGAGCAGAAAGAGGTGAGCGATTCGCTGAAGGCGGTGCTTGCGGCGGAGGAAGAGTTGTGGAAGGGGCGGGGCGATGGGCACGGGCGCGAGCACGAGTAGCCATGCCCATCGATATTGATCGGTACATCCGTGATGGCGTCGAGCTGAAGAAGTCCGGGCGAACCGGTGTTCAGGTGCGCGCGTGGTTGGAGTCGGAGGGTCTTGACGCGGCGCAGATCAGGGTGGTGCTCCACGAGATTGGCAAGTCTCAGTTGAAGGCGCATGCGGCGAAGCGGCCGGCAGCTTACGGCTACGAGAAGGGTTTCCTGGGTGGCGGCATGATCGTGAGCGGTGTCGCGCTGCTGCTGTACTTGTGGTCCGGGATAGAAGGCTGGACCGTGATCTCAACGGTTCCGTTCGTCCTGATGGGTGCAGGGCTTCTGATCCTGGTGTCGAAGAATTGACCGCTGGTTTTCCACCGCGCGCCGTTTTATCAACCAGCGATTGAATCCTCGCGCGTGCCGCTTACATTCGTCCCAGTTCTTTCGCAGCACACCTGTACGAGCATCATCCGGCCGCAAGGCCGTCAACGCGAAGCCCGCACAGGCCAGCAGTTCATCGGAACCAACAAATTCCATCAGGGGCCGCACCCTGAGCGGCCTACGGCGGGCCTCGATCATCGTTTCGGCGGTGATTCCCTTCGGGGACAACGAGGATTACGGAAGCCATCACCGCGGTCCCGCCCATGTGATTCCATGGGTTCCTTGAACGTGGCCCTGTGCGGGCTTTTTCTTTCCCTTTGCCATTGGCCCCGTGTTGATCCGGCTCCGCTAACTTGCCCGTGCTCAAACCACCGCACATGCTCCGATCCGTACTCGCCCTGCTCGCAACGCTCCCCATTCTCGCACAGGCCCAGACCGTGCTCTTCAGCGAGGATTTCGAGGGAACTCCAGCCTTCCAGCTGAACACCGCCGATCAAGGTGGCGCCACCGCATCCGCGGACAACACCTGGCTGATCAACAACGCCTACGCCGGCGGCAGCGGATCGGTGGTCTGCTTCGGCTTCCCCCTTCCCTTCAGCGTGGGTAACACGCCGAGCCAGCCAGTTGGTATCAGCAATCCCAACGGCAATTACATGCACATCACCAGCGCGGCGGCACAGGCCAGCGGCATCCTGAGCTGCTGCTTCCTCGCCGCCGATGGCCTCTGCGCGAACGCAGCCAGCCATTTCGCGCGCATGACCACTGATGTCTCGACCGGCGCGGCGGACATCACCTTGAGCTTCTGGTGGCTATGCGCGGGTGGCAGCAACAACTACGGAGAGGTCTTCTACAGCACCAACGGCGGGTCCAGCTGGAACCTGATCAGCACGCCCATCAGCCAGTACCGCAACCAGTCCAATTGGGTGCAGCAGAGCATCACGCTGCCCGCCTTCAGCAACCAATCCACCTTGCGCTTCGGCTTCCGCTTCTTCAATGGCACCACCACCAGCGCGCAGGATCCCGCCTTCGCCGTGGACGATGTGCGCATCACCGCCGCTGTGGCAGTGCCGCCTTCAATCACCACCAGTAATCTCGCCGGCACTGCGTTCTGCCAAAGCGTGCAGATCAGCGTGCCGTACAACATCACGGGCACCTTCACGGCCGGCAACGTGTTCACCGCGCAGCTCAGCGATGCCGCGGGCGGCTTCGCGACGCCCACCGATATCGGGAGCGTGAGCTCCACATCAGGGGGCATCATCACGGCCACCATTCCTGTGGCGGCGCCGCCCGGCGCCGGCTACCGAATCCGCGTGGTGAGCAGCGCGCCTGCTGTGGTCGGGACTGATAACGGCGTGAATCTCACCATCAACGCCGCCCCTTATGCTGGACCCGATGGCAATGTGACCTTGTGCAAGAACTCCGGCACTTACAACCTGCTGGACTACATGACCGGTGCCTCCGCCTGCGGCGCGTGGACCGGACCAAACGCGCTGCCCTTCACCGGCCAGCTCGATACCTACGCTGATCCAGGCGGCGTGTACACCTACGATACGAATTGCCCCGGCGGTTGCCCGCAGGATCAGGCCACGCTCACGGTCGTGCTGCTCAATCCCGCGAACGCCGGCTTGGACGTCAGCGCCTCGCTGTGCACGGGTGGATCGAACCCGGCCTTGGTGAGCTACGTGAACGGCGGAGACGCCACCGGCATCTTCTTCTACAACGGCCAGGCCGCCACCAACGCGCTGTTGGCCAACGCGGGCAGCTACAACCTGATCTACGTGGTGTATGGAACATCGCCCTGCACCAACGATACCAGTGAGTTCCTCTTCACCGTGAACCAGGCGCCCGATGCGGGCACGAGCACCACCGTCACCCTTTGCGCGAATGGGCCGGCTGTCTCGCTCTTCACTTACCTGGGCGGCACGCCGCAGACCGGTGGCACATGGACCACGCCCTCAGGACAGTTCTTCAGCGGCATCTTCACTCCGGGCACCAACGCGCCCGGCCTCTACGAGTACGAAGTGCCAGGCCAACCGCCTTGCACCGATGATCAGGCCTTCGTGGCTGTGGTGGTGGATCCGTGCTCCGGGATCACCGAGGCGGCGTCTTCTGCGACATGGAAATACTTGGGTCAGCAGGGCAGTGAGCACCTGATCGAAATCGGTAATGGAACGCTCACAGGCATCGAGGTGCGTGATGTGCTGGGCGCATTACGCACTTCGGTCAGCGGCCCCTTCAGCACCGGGTTAGTGCGAGTGGACCTGGCCGGTCAGGCTTCGGGCGCTTATTTCTTGCGCGCCATTGGCGATCCGAATGCGCAGACGCTCCGCATGCTGCACACCGGGCGCTGAGCCTGTGCAGAAGATGTGCATAACCTGAGGCTCGGAAAGTTGGCCATGCGAGCCGATGCCTCTACGTTCGTCTCACCGTAGTTCTTTACGCCCACCGACGCAAGAAGGGGCATCCTGAGGCGAATGCAGCACGACGCCGGAAGCGCAGGCCCAACGAGAGGCGGGCATCAGCGCGGCCACACCTGGTAAGAGGTCATGCGAGCGTGCGGCACGAGTGCATGCCAGCCATGCAACGAGCCGAAGGATTGAGGATAAGCCGCGCGAGCGGTGAGGCCTATTGGCGGAAGACGATCGGGCATGCGATAGGCCACGGCCGGTTCGCATGGGAGCGGGGGGCGCTGACAAGCGCTCCCCGCTCCGCTTTTGAGCCCGGACCAAGTATGGCGCAGGGAAGCCCCGGCCGAGAACCCGGGCATGACGAGCACCGAGGGATCGTTGCGGCGCGCGGCGCATTGGAAGCACCGCTGATCCTGCTCATGGGGCGGCTCAACCCGAAAGGGAGCCGATCATTCCACCACCACCACCAGGTACTTGCTCACGCTCCAGAACGCGCTGGCATCGGTGATCAGCAGCTTATCGCCGCCCACCAAGGTGTAGCTCCCTGCAGGATGGGTAGTGGCCAGCTTCGCCTTCTTCGCCGCCAGCGTGATCTCCTGCGTCCGCGTGATGTCGATGCGCGTGAAGTAGTCCTTCGGGAGGTTCTCCGCGTTCAGCTTGTTCACCGCGCCGATTCCGATCACGCCGCCTTCCTTGGCCAGCACGCCATTGGCGCGTAGCTCCTTCGCCGTGCCCACCGCATAAAAGGCCGTGTTCAGGTCCGTACGTTGCATGTCGTTGAGCTGGCTCTTGTCGCGGTACATCTCGATCAGCGTGGCCAATGAGCTGTTGGTGCTGGCCAGCTGCTCCTTGAGATCCCCGATTTCGCCGTCCTTCTCCACGATGGAAGTCTCCAGTCCGGCGATGGTCTTCTCCAACTCCGTGATGGAGGCCGCGGAGGACTTGGCTTGTTTGCGCAGCTTGGCGATCAGTTCCCTGTTCTCGGCCAGCAGCCCGTCGATGCTGCCCAGGTCGTCCATGATCCGCTGTTCCATGTCCGCCTTTTCCACGCCTTCGGCCGGCTTTCCGAGCTGGCCCTGCTTGGATCGGATGGTGCGCAGGTTCTCACTGATCCGATTCATGCTCGCGAACAGGTCGTTGATCGCACTATCGCGCTCGGCCACCTGGGCCTTGGCCCTGCCGGCATCCTCGGAGAGCTGCTGGTACTGCGGGGTCTCCTTCGGATCGCCCTGGCAGGCTGTGAACAGGACCATGAAGGGAAGAAGGCGGGAGGCGATGCGCATGGCTGTGGATTCGAGCGATTAACGCGGCGCGAAGCGGGTTTCGTTCGCGCGGCCAAATGTATTGGCGGCGGGCAACGCTGGCGCCGCAGTAAGCGTATCAACCCGGTCCGGTTGGAGGATCGGGCACTTGACTCGTGAGACGACGCACCATCCCGATACATTCGGCCGCGATGCGGAGCTTGTCATCGCTGGTCTGCGCGCTGTTCCTCGGCATTACTTCCTGGGCTCAGCCCGATTCGAGCCTCACCCCTGAGTTCGCGGGCCTCTCGGCGAAGGAACGGGCCCGCTTGGCGAAAAAGGAAGTTGAGGCGGCGGCGCAGGACGCCCGGTTCCAAGAGGTGATGGCCGAGGCTGAATCGTACTTCAAACAACAGCGGTACGATGAATCGATTGCGTCGTTCAGGCAAGCGCGCTCGCTCCGTCCGCTCAACGTGTATCCGAAGGTGAAGATCCAGGACTTGCAGGCGTTGATTGCCAAGCGCGATGCAGCGGCACAGGAACGAAGTGCTCAGGAGATGGAAGAAGCCGAGCGCGCCGTGGTCTCGCCGGAAGCGCGGTCGGCGAGCGGAGTGATCCAAGAGGATGCGGAAGCACAGGCTGGAACCGCAGCGCCGTTGAAGCCAATAGCGCCCATGCGGGCGGACCAAGTGAAGCGCCGTGAGCCTGAGGTGGCTCGGAAGACCGCATCGCCCCCGCCTGACCAAGAGGTGAAGCGCCCCGACGGCATGGAGGAACGCAGCTTCGTTGAAGGCCGGGCCATGGTGCTGGAGCGCCGGGTGGTTCGTGGCGGCGTGGAATCGGTGTACCGAAAGGTGAGCCATCCCTGGGGCCAGGTGGTCCACTTCCGCGATGGCGTGGCCATCAGCGAGAGGCAATGGGCCGATGCCTTCGAAACTCAGTAGGGATTCTCCACCAGCTTAACGGGGAAATCAATTAGGCCCTTGTAATCGCGGCCGGCCTCCATCATGTCCAGGTCGCCGGGCGCATGCAGCCATTCCAGGAGCACCTTGGAGCGACCCGTGGCGTGCAGATCATCCAGCCGTTTGAGGGCGTCCAGGATGTACTTGGCCGAGCTGGAGTTGAAGTAAGTGAGCCCGATACGCACGGTGGTCCGCTCCGAAGGGGCCGCAGCGTACTCGTCAATGGCCCCGAACAGCGGGGCAAAGACCTTGTCCGCGTTCTCGGGAATGGAGACACCGGTGATCTCCACCAGCCCACTGGCCGGGTCCAGCATCATGGCCGGGGCCTTGTCGGTCGCGTCGGTTCGGAATGTCAGCATGCAGATTGCGCGCGGGCGAATGTAGATGGAGTCGCGGACCGGTCAGTTCCGGCAATCGGCACGGCGCTTACCTTGCAGCGGCCAACCCATCGCCATGAGCATCCGCACCATCGTCGTTCCGTACGACTTCTCGGATTGCGCGACCGACGCGCTACGTGCCGCCGCCACCATCGCAAGGTCAACCGGGGCCTGCATCGAAGTAGTGCATGTGTATGAGCAGATGACTGACTTCCACCCGGAGAACCAGAAGCTGCGCGATGAGATCGAGGCACGGCTGGAAATGGTGCCCCATCTCGATTTCCTCGGCGGCATCGAGCTCAAGAAGTTCATGCTGCGGCAGCTCGGCCTCACCGAGATGTTCCGCAACGGGCGCATCGCCGAAGCCGACCTGATCGTGATGGGCTCGCATGGAGCCACAGGCCTGCGCGGGATCGTGGGCTCCAATACCCAGCGCATCGTCCGCTCGGCCCCTATGCCGGTGCTGGTGATCAAGCAGCACGCCGAGGCGCTCCGCGTGGACGACCTGGTCTTCGCCAGCAACTTCAGCCCCGCCGACGTGGAGAAATTCGAGGCCTTCCGCCCGGTGATCGATGTTTGGGACCCGAGGATCCACCTGCTCAAGGTGAACACACCGAAGGCCTTCGAGCGCAGCGAAGACAGCACCAAGGCCATCGACGCCTTCCTGGAGCGCCACGAACTGAAGAAGTTCACCGCCACCATCTACAACGACCTGAGCATCGAGGAAGGCATCCTCAACTTCGCCCGGAGCATCGACGCCGATATGATCGCCATGGCCACGCACGGCCGGAAGGGCTTCTTCCAAGTGGTGAACGGCAGCCTCACGGAGGACATCGTGAACCACACCACATTCCCCGTACTGAGCGTGAAGCTCTGAGCGCCGTCTATCTTTGATCCCGAACCAGCAAGCACCATGAAATTCCTGCACAAGGCCTTCGAATTGAAGAAGAAGGAGATCATCGAGGTGGACATCGACGTGGCCACCAAGGTGAAATTCATGACCGGCCGCGACTACAAGCATTACAAGCTCGGCAAGACGCATTCATACTACGGTGGCATGTTCGATGAGTCCCCGGTGCGCTTCGTGGTCCCGTTCGAATCGGTCTGGAACGTGGTGGTCGAGAAGGGCACTTTCCGCAGCCCCATCGAGGTGGCCGCGAAGTGCGGCGTGCTCCCGCCCAACAGCACCGTGCGCTCCTCCATAGCGAGCGATGCGCCCGAGCATGTGCGCCTGGCCGAAGCCGCCGACGGCCAAGGAATGGGAGCGCTGCCCGAAGCCGAGGAGGGAATGTGACGGACGGCGAACGGATCCCCGCCGACATGCGTTAGTGCAGCTGACCACCGGGAGCCATGGGAGCCAATACCGAACGCGAGCGATTGGAGAGAGTCCTCTTGGGGCAGGCAGCTCTCCTGCAGGACGTGCACGAGATGCTCGCCGATGAGCAACGGCGCGACGATGTGTTGAGGGCCACCGTTCGCACATCGCGCAGCCCGGCTCCAGTGCATTTGCCCGATGCACATCCTGATCGGGTCTATTCGCTTGCCGAGATCCGCGCGGCCTGCGTGAAGCACCGGCTCCGTTTCCTCGAAGGAGCGCTCTACAAAGGCGACCTTCCGGGACAGGCCGTGCTGGGCATGCGACGCTTGGAGCGCCTTGCCGGCCATGCTGTCACGGGGTACATGGTCCTGGCGCCCTCCGCTCAATTCAGGCTCTGCGACAGCGAAGTGGATCCGCTGCTCTTCGTGCCGATGGGCGATGACCGATTCTACCTGGTGGCGCGCTGGGGCAGCGATCTGGCTCCCTGGCGGGCGTGGGTGTACTGGCCTGTGAGACGGCCGTTGCACTTGACCCTCGTTTTGCTCATGGCAGCGCTGGTCTTCGCAATGGCCATGCCTGCCGAACTGCTCGGCGATGCCGGGAAGCCGTGGCTCAACGCGCAGCGGTTGCTGCTGCTGTTCTGGAGCACGATGGTGATCAGCGGCTTCGCCCTGTTCGGGTGGTTCGCCTTCTTCGGCCAGTTCAGCAAGGACGCCTGGAACAGCCGCTACTTCAACTGACCTGACGGAACCGAGCCAACTCGGCCGCGAGTTTGGGTCGGCACAGGCAGGCTGACCTGAACCAGCGCTTCAATTCCTCGCGCTCTTCAGGCAGCAACCGCTTGAAGGCCTTGCGCAGCTCCTTACGGAAGGTGGCGCGGTCCGCGTGGCTGATCTTATCGAGGACTTCCTGATAGTAGGTGAGGGGTACGCGATTCATGGCCGGTGAGGTGGGGGCTGTACGAAGAAGGACGGGCCACGGTTGCGCAGCTGCACGGAAAGGCCCCCGGTCGGGAGCCTCTCCGTGAGCGTGCGTTCGGTTCAGCCGATGCTGATCACGCGTGACTTGGGCTTGGCCGCTTCGGCCTTCGGGATGCGCACCAGGAGCAGGCCATTCTCGTACTCGGCGCTGATGGCCTCGGCCTTCACGGTCTGCGGCAGGCGGAAGCTGCGCGCGAACGTGCTGTGCATGAACTCGCGGCGGGTGAACCGCTCGTTCTCCTTCAGGTCCTCGGTCTTCTTCTCCGCGCTGATGGTGAGGGTGTCGTCCTCCATGTTCAGGTTCAGTTCCTCCTTGGAGAAGCCAGGCGCGCTCATGCGCAGCTCGAATTCGTGCTCCCGCTCCACGATGTTCACCGCAGGTGCGGCGCGGCGGGCATCATCCTGGCCGAGCAGTTGGCCGATGTCACGGCCGAAGAATTCGCTCACCAGTTCGTTGAAAGGGTTCATCACCCCGGTCGGACGGTACTTCGCAATCGTCATGGCGTGTTGGTTTTTAGGTGTGCAGTTGTGCATGCGCCGCTACGGTCAACCGCGATGCCGATGGAGGAATCGCGACGATCTGGCGCTGGTGCGATGCGAGCGCGCGACAAGTCTTCCGCCGCGCACGCTCTTATGCTGACGGAATTTCAGCGCTGGCTTATTGCTGCACGAATCGGAAGGTGATCAGGCCGCGGTGCGGGTCGGGCGCCGAGCCGCTCGCATTGAAGGGCGTCTCTCTCGCGGAACGCAGCGCTAGCTCGAGCATGCACTCATCGGTGGTGCTGGTGGAAGCCTTGTCTAGTTCGGCCTTGCGAACGCGGCCATCGCGGTCCACTTCCACGCGAACTCCCACGCGGCCCTGGTCCTTGCACATGTAGCCGGGCTTGGCCTCGCCGCGCACGCGGTCGCGTAAATCATGCTCCACCAGCGCGGAGCCCTCCACTTTTACGGGCTCCGCAGGCTTGTTGAGGTAGCGCTCGTGGTCCCACTTGCTGGGGTCCAGTTCGGGGATCACGGGGTCGGTCTCGCCGCGGTCCCGCCGCTCCTGCTCGATGCGGTCCCGCTCCTCCTGCTCCAGCGCGTGCAATTCCTCCTCCACGCGCGCAGCCAGTTTCGCTTGGCTGAATGAGGGCTTGATCTCTGCGGTGAGGTTGCTCGTGAGGCTGGTCACCTTCTCCGGCACGCCATCGGCTTCGTCCTGGATGCGCTGCATGATCTGCTCGGCCTCTTCCTCGGCGATCACGTCGATGCGCATGTCGCTGATCTCGTCCTCGCGCGGCTCGCTGCGCAGGAAGAGCAAGGTGCTCACGAAGAGCACGGCCGTGTGCAACGCCAAGGTGCCGATGATGCCGGCCTTGTGCTCTTCGAACCAATCGAGGAATGCGGTCAGCATGGAGGGCGGTGGTTCACGGCTTCGCCCAAGGTACGGGCGCGCGATCGCTGCTGGTCATCCTGATTCTCCACGCTGCAGGCCAACGGCTGTTCCATCGGTTGCCAGCGCCTTGCAGCCAACCCAAGGGCATGTCGTCGTAGCAGGCAAGCGCAACCCCTCGGGCCTCCAAGGCTGGCAACGCCTCGCCTCTCAGGTATCGCAACACGTCCTCACGGCTCAACGCGATTCTGGCCATCGCATCGGGATTCAGCGCTGCCGAGAGCGCTGCGGCGGGATACGGCCTCCACGCATCGCCCTTGCGTTCTGCGACAGGTAGGCCAGCTTGCGCCATGCGTACCGCGCCCGCCAACCGGTCTATCGAGGCGCTCCAGGAGGCGGGCCGTGCGAGCATCAGGCCGTTCTGTTCAATCAGGTCGAGGCGAAGGTCGTTGCGGAGCCACGGCAATTCATTCCGGGTTGAAGCAACGCGATGACTACCGCGCCCAACCAACGTTCCGGGCTTCCGCACAACCGCGATGAAATAGCCTTCGCCGCGCACGCGATGCGGGTAGCAGCGGTAGCCCACGGTCCCCTGCTTCGCGCTGCGCGCCACGCCCCAGGAATCGTCGAGCGGAAACTCCAGGCACTCGCCTCCCAATGCGACCAAGTCGGCCACTTGCATCTCGTTCTCCATCGCCTCCCAGGTGCAGGTGCTGTACACCAGATGGCCGCCCGGGCTCAGCGCGTCCCAAGCGTCCCGCAGGAGCCTGGCTTGCGTCCGCGCGCATTGCCCCACGAGCCGGGGCGACCATTGCCTGCGCGCCTCCTCGTCCTTCCGGAACATGCCTTCGCCGGAGCACGGGGCATCCACCAGGATCAGGTCGAAGCCGATGCCGGGCACGGTGAACGCTTCGGCCTCGCCGCCGGTGACCATGGCATTGAAGCTCCCCCACTTCCACAGGTTTTCTTGCAGGATCCGCCTCCGCGAGCCATCCAGTTCATTGGCCACCAAGAAGCTGTTCGGCGACAGTAGGGACAGCAGATGCGTGCTCTTGCCGCCCGGCGCCGCGCACAGGTCAAGCGCGAGCACATCGCGTTCGGCGCAGCCGGTGGCCATGATGGCGTGCTCCAGCAGCATGCTCGATGCCTCCTGCACATAGTAGGCGCCGGCATGCAGGAACGGATCGAGCGTGAATGACGGACGCTGTTCGAGGTATCGGCCCGTGGCGCACCATGGAATCTGTTCCGCCGCGATGTTGAAAGGCTTCAGCGGATTGAGCCGGATGCTCACCGGCGGCGGCGCATCCAGCGCTTCGATCAAGCGGCGCTGGTCTGCTGCATCATCGAAGAAGGGGTCAAGCGGGAATTCGGGCGGGATGGGTGCCGCAGCCTGCTCCCGGCTGCGCTGTGGCCGCTGATGCTTCGGCCTGGCCATCGCATCAGCTGGCGGCCACGTGCTCACGCATGATCGTCTCGGCGCGGTCGGGGCCCAGCGATACGATCGTGATGGGCACGCCCACGGCCTCTTCCACCGTGGCGATGTAACGTTCGAGCTCCACCGGGAGCCGTTGACTAGTGCCGGCAGCGCTCCATCCTTTCATGTCAGTGTACACCGGCTCGATGCCTGCGCTCACGTCATAGGGCATGCGGTCGGTGAGGGCGCCGTGCACGCGGTAATGCGTGCAAACGCGAACGGTGCCCATGCCGTTGAGCACGTCGGCCTTCATCATGGCGAGCTCGGTGATGCCGTTGATCATCGCCGCGTAGCGCAGTGCGGGCAGGTCGAGCCAGCCGCAGCGTCGCGGGCGACCGGTGGTGCTGCCGAACTCGTGCCCGGCCTGGCGGATAGCCTCGCCGGTGGCATCGTTCAATTCGGTTGGGAACGGGCCGCTGCCCACGCGCGTGCAATAGGCCTTGAAGATGCCCGTGATGCTGCCGATGCGGTTGGGCGCCACGCCTAGG
>CAZFBP010000038.1:0-16480 GCA_964517255.1 uncultured Chryseobacterium sp. | reverse complement strand
GGCCACTAGCAATGTAGGCCGCAAGGGCAAGAGGTGGTTCGCCGGAGGCTTACGGATTACGTGCACAAGCTGGCCAACGGACTGGTGACGAGCTACGGCATGACCGATCGCGTGCAGCTCGATCTGCGCGTGCGAGCCATCAACCTCGATGTGGATACCGCGATACCCATCGGCCTGATCCTCAATGAACTGATCACCAATGCCCTGAAGTATGCATGGCCCGATGGGCGCGCCGGCATGCTCAAGGTGGCCATGCACGAAGCCGATGGCGCGCTTACCGTAGAGGTCACGGACGATGGCATCGGGTTCAAGGATCCCTCTTCCGTGACGGCAAGTGGCACCGGCTTCGGGCTGGGCATGATCCGCACCTTTGCCAGCAAGCTGAAGGCCGAGCACACCATCAAGGACGATAAGGGGACGATCGTGCGACTGGTGATTCGCAACTACAAGCGGACGGCTTAGAGCCTGTTCGGAATCTCTTCAAACAGGCTCTTAGAACCCATCTTCGACGTTCACCCACCCGGATCGGACGCTCACCCGATCGTGCTGGACCTGTGCCCGGCGGTTTGAGGATTTTGCGGGGTCATTCCCAGGTACGCCATGGCACGCCTCTCCCGGCTGTTCACTCACACCGCGCTTCTTCTCAGCACGACGGCGGCCACCGCCCAGCTCAACGGCACCTATACCATCGGCACGGCAGGCAACTACGCCACATTCACCGCAGCGGTCACGGCGCTCACCACCTCCGGGGTCAGCGGTCCGGTCGTATTCAATGTGTTCAGCGGCACCTATTCCGAGCAGCTCTCGATCGGCAATATCACCGGAGCCAGCACAACCAATACCATCACCTTCCAGAGCCAGACCTTGGACAGCATGGCCGTGGTGCTCGAGCATCCATCGCAGGCCACCAACCTGAACGATTGGACGGTGCGCCTGAACGGCGGGGACTACGTCACCTTCCGCAAAATGACCATCCGGCGCTCGGGCAGCCAGGAATACGGTGCGGTGATCCAGATCTCCGCGGGCACGCTCAACTTCCGGTTCGAGAACTGCCGGTTGCTCCCCTCCACGGCTACTGCCGGCACCCAGACCCGGGAGGCCGTGCGGATCAGCTCCACCTCCATCGGTACGAGCACGGTGGACCGTTGCGCGATCGATCATGGGAGCGGTCTTTACGCGGGCTTCACCACCAGCGGATCGATCGACTTCACGAACAACACGCTTACCAACGTGCTGATCGGTGTGAACCTCTTCACCACATCGATCGCCACGAACATCGGCGGCAACAGCATCACATCGCGCAACGTGGGCGGCAGCCGAGGATTCCTTCTCCAAACGGTGAGTGGCGCCATGCAGATCCGGCGCAATCGGATCATGGGGTCGAGCGGCACGTATTACGGGATGCTGATCAATGCGCTGAACGGTACAGCTGGGACGCCCATCCCCATCGAGAACAACATCATACTGGCCACCAATGGGCTGGCCGGGTTGAACTTCACCGGGGGCACGAACAACTACCTTGATTTCTTCCACAACAGCATCTGCATGTCCGGTGGCGCGAATCCGGACGCCTTTGCCATGGTGTTGGGAACGGGTGTGTCCAACCGGATCAGCAACAACATCTTCTTCAGCGCTAACGGACCGGCGCTCCGGGTAACCCCTTCGAGCCGGGTGAGCGCATCGGACAATAACCTGATCCGCCATGGTGGTATCTACGGTGTGTATTGGGGCCTCACATGGTATTACGATCAGCCAAGCCTGGCTGCGGGATCAGGACAGAATGTGAATTCGATGTTCACCGACCCTCTCTTCGTGAACCTCGCGAGCGACCTGCACCTGCAACCATCCTCGCCCTGCCTGGGCGCGGGCCAGGTTATCGCCACCATCATCGACGACATCGACAGCGAGGCTCGCCCCCGGCCAGTGGCAACGAACCCGGATATCGGGGCGGACGAACGGCCGGAACAATGCGCGGGCTTGAGCGGTACGTATCTCATCGGACCGTCCGTCGGTGCTGACCACGCCACGTTTTCCTCGGCGGTGAGCGCTTTGGTCACCTGCGGCATCTCCGGCCCCGTCGTGTTCGAGGTGGAAAGCGGCATCTACACTGAACAGGTCTCTTTGCCCCAGATCACGGGCAGCTCGGCCACCAACTCCATCACCTTCCGCAGCCAGGCGAACGACAGCAGCGCTGTGGTGCTCACTTATCCATCTTCCGCCGTTGCCGCGAACAACTTCACCCTGCGCATGAACGGTGCCGACTTCGTGGCTTGGAACCGCATCACCATTGAGCGGACGGGAACGAGCACCTACGCGCAGGCCGTGATCTTCGATAGCGCCGTGGGCGCGGCTGGATCCCAAGGAACGCGGTTCACTCACTGCCGCCTGCGCGGCACCACTGCAATGGTCGCGTACGGCGATCTGATCCTATCGGCCGCCAACGGCCATGAAGACAGCGTGAGGGTGGAGCACACGCGCTTCGAGAATGGCACCTATGGCTTTCGTTGGTACGCGGCCACGGACAACGATCTGCTCCTCGTGCAGGACAATGTGTTCGTAGGGCAGTTGGTGGCCGGCCTGGGCCTGGTGGTGAGCGATCGGTCCTTCACGCTGCGGCGCAATTCGGTACTGACCACCACCGCAGGGTCCAGCAGTATCCTCATCGCAGGGTCGAGCGCGGGCTTTGAGGTGCATGACAACCGCTTGGAGAACGTGCTTTCCGGAGCTTCGGCGGTGATCATCACCGCAGTGAGCACTTCCGTCGGTGGAGACCCGCGGCTGTACAACAACATGATCAAGAGCAGTTCATCCGGCATCCAGGTTGCCGGCCCCGTTTCGAACCTGCGCGTGGACCACAACTCGATCCTGGCCGGCTCCTACGGCATCCACTTCAGCTCCGGCGCGATCTCCCTCGCCTCCTTCCGCAACAACGCGATCCTCTGCGGCAACTTCACCGTGTACCGGCAATCAGCCACCACATCGCTCGCGCTCAGCAGCAACAACGCATTGTGCCGCGCCTCGGTGGGCTCACTGGCCTACTGGAACGCCGCACAGAACACACTGGCAGCGTTGCAAGCGGCATCGGGGGGGTTCGCCGGCAGCACCACCGCCGACCCGCTCTACCACGACCTGGCCACCCCCGACCTGCACGCCTATGCCATGGAAGCTGACATGGGCGCCACACCGATCGCGTACATCACCACCGACATCGATGGGCAGGCACGCAGCCTCACCACGCCCGACATCGGCGCCGATGAGTTCACCCCGCAACTCTGGGCCGATGCTTTCAATACCTGTGGTGCGGCCGATGCGATCACCAGCACGGGAAGCGGCACCGACAAGTGGATCTACAAGGACCGCAAAGTGGTGGCGCGGTTCAACGACAACGGCCAGAACCTGGGCCTGGTGCAGCTGAACATCTTCCTCAACAACGGAGCTGTGCGCACCAGCGACATGGGGCAGCACTACCTGGATCGCAACTGGCACCTGGTCACGCAGAACACATGGACGGGGTCCATCCTTCTTCGCGTGTTCTTCAGTGGGAACGAGTTCGCGGCTTATGCCGCCGCGGACCCCCTGGTGACATCGCAAGCCGACGCGGGTCTAACGCAATACATCGGCGTGAACGAGAACTGCCTGGAGACCGATAACCCCTCCGGGCAAACCTGGCTATCGTTCTTCCCGGTGCTCAACGGCATGGAGCCAAGGATAAACGCAGCTGGCGGAGCAAATTGGGCCACGGCGGTGATCGCCAACGATGGCGAATTGTACATGAGCGGCCTGGGTCAAGTGCTGCCCGTGGAACTGCTCTCCTTCACCGGTGAGCGCAACAGCGACCGCGAAGTGACGCTCCTTTGGAGCACCGCCACCGAGCACAACAACGCGGGTTTCGAGGTGTGGCGCATGATCGAGGGCGAAGACGACTTCGAGGAAGTGGCGTGGGTGGATGGCGCTGGCAACAGCCAGCAGCTGATCAACTACGAGCTGCCGGACGAGAACGCTTCAACCACCACGAGCTACTACAAGCTGAAGCAGGTTGACAGCGATGGGCGGCTCACCTGGACCTCTGTGGTGGCGGTGAAGGGCGCGGTGATCCGCACCGGGATCGTCGCCTACCCGAGCCCGGCCCGCGATCAACTGACGCTGGTTGGCCTGCCGGCAGGTGCCACGCGCATCGTCCTCCTCGATGCCACCGGCCGGTTGGTGCGCACTTGGAGCAACACGGCATTGCTAGGCCACCTCGGTGATCTGGAGCGCGGGGTGTACACCGTGGGCGTGGAGAGCGAGGAGGGGACGGCGAGCGTGCGGGTGGTGCTGGAGTGAGCCATCACCCGAAGCGTCGAAGCACCGCCTCCACTTGCGCCAAGTACGCACCGCCGAACAGGTTCACGTGCACCAGCAGCGGGTACAGGTTGCAGAGGTCAACGCGCTCTTCCCAGCCGCGCTCCATGGGCAAGGCATCGTTGTAGGCGTCATAGAACCCATCATCGAAACCGCCGAAAAGCCTCGTCATGGCGATGTCCATTTCGCGGTGGCCGCAGTACACGGCGGGGTCTATCAGCACGGGCTGGCTGTCAGCATCGCAGAGGAAGTTGCCGCTCCAGAGGTCGCCGTGCAGCAACGCCGCCGGCTCCACGGGGAAGAGCCGATCGAGCTTCGCGAAGAGCCGCTCGAAACGGAAGGCCATGCCGGCCTCCACGCGTTTGCGGTCGCGCGCCAACCGTAGCTGCGGCTCCAGCCGTTGGTGAATGAAGAACGAGGGCCAATCCGCAGCCGGGGTGTTCACCTGCTTCAACGAGCCGATATAGTTGTCGAACTCCAGCCCGAAGGCGTTCGCGGTGGTGCGGTGCAAGGCTGCCAGTCGTATCCCGAATTCCTTCCAGAAGGCTCCGCTCTTCATGCCGCCGTCGATGTGCTCCAGCAGCAGGTAGCTCACATTCTGATCCTCGCCGAAGGCGATCACTTCCGGTACCCGTATCGCGCCAGCGGCAACCAATCGCTTCAGGCCATCCGCCTCGGCCTCGAACATCGAAGGGAAGCGGTCGGCGGAATTCACCTTCAGGAAGAAGCGGCCCGCGCTGGTTTCCAAGCGGAAGCAGTCGTTGATGCTTCCCCCGCCCACGGGTCGCTCACCTTCCACCTCGACCGCGGTGCCCAGGTACTTGGAAAGCTGCTCCGAAAGCCGTTCGATGAGCGCGCCAGAGAGGGGCATGGAACAGGAAAGGCGGCCCTTTGGACCGCCTTCTTGTGGAGAATACCGGAGTCGAACCGGTGACCTCTTGCATGCCATGCAAGCGCTCTAGCCAGCTGAGCTAATTCCCCAGGATTTCAGTGCCCGTGCCAACGGGGCTGCAAGTTTAAGCGATGCGGGCTGAATTCAATCGGACCGGCAGGTCCCGCGTGCCATTCTGCGCGAAGCCGTGTTGAAAAATCGGATGGCCGCCAAGTGACGGAGCGTTGCGCCTAGGGCCCATCTTCGGCGCCCCGACGGCAGGTTCCTGCCTCGGTCGCGTGGAAGATCTTGAAAGGGCGGGAGGAGGCGGTTTTGGATTGATGCAACCTGCAAGGGCTTCATCAATGGTAGGTAGGGTAGTCCTTCTCCCCCCTTTCGCCACGGTGCCTTGGCCACTGTGCATGGCGATTGCCCGCGAGGTCCTCCGAGGGCGTCATCGCCAAGGCGCTCACGACTTCACCAATCGCAGCTCGATGCGCATGCCGTTCCCCGTGGTGACCCTCACCGTGTAGTGCCCTGCGGCCAGCCCGGCGCTCGGCACCGCCACGCGCATGTCCACGGCGTTGGCTGGCCGCGCCAGCACGATCCTTCCGAGCGCGTCCACCACTTCAAGCTCCACCGCGCCGCCGATGCGCGTGCCCACGTGCATCCATGAATCGCCGCTGGCGGGATTCGGATACAGAACCGGCGATTCGAGGTCGGAGAACGCCGACACGGGAACCTTCAGCACGAGGTTCTCGCCGCTCACGATCCAGAGCTCCGGATCGACCTGCACGGCACTGGCTTGGAACGGGAGCGTGAAGGAGAACGCCTGCCCGCTGAATGCGTGATCGAGGATCACGGTCTCCGACTGACCTGCGGCCTCGAAGCGCACGGGCACGGGCATCTCGAAGAAACCGACGCTGGGGTGAGAAGTGGCCTGCTCAAGCACCACGCTCACCTGCCCGTCGATGTCCTGCGTCCACACGAGTTGATAAGTGGGGAAGCCCTCGCCCACGTACCAGTCGTTCATGAACTCAGACAGGTCGAGGCCGGAGACGGCCTCCAGGTGCCCGACCAATTGCGATGTGAGCGCGCTCCGGTTCCGGATCTCGGGGTCGCCGAGATAATTGTTCACGCCCTCGAAGAAGGCCGCATCGCCGCAGACCCAGCGCAGCATGTGCAGCACGTAGGCGCCCTTCGCGTACGTGAGGCGCGAATCGAAGAGGCGCGGGATGCTGGTGGTGTCCGAGACGAGCACGCTTCCGCCCGGCTGCGAGGTGATGTGCCCCCGCCGACCGCTCTTGAAGGGCATCCAGTACTGGGGCGCGAGGAACTCGTAGCAGAGCCCGCTCAAGTAGGTCGCGAAGCCCTCGTTGAGCCAGAGGTCCTCCCAGCTGCCGCAGGTCACCAGGTCGCCGAACCATTGGTGCGCGAGCTCGTGCGCGATGAGCTCGTAGTGGAAGTTGCCCAAGAAGGTCATGGTCTGGTGCTCCATGCCGCCGCCCCACGCGAATTGCGCGTGGCCGTACTTCTCATCGGCGAAGGGGTACGGGCCGAAGAGCTCGCTGAAGAGCTGCATCTGCGCGATGCAGTCCGCAGTGCCGACCTGCGCATCGCCGAGGTTCTCCGGGAACACGTAGTTGAGCACTTCCACATCGCCGCCCGCCAGGGGCACCCAATCGCTGTACATCGCGTAGTTGGTGATGGCGAAGGCCACCAGGTAATGATTGATGGGGTGGCGGTGCCTCCAATGGAAACGCACGGTGCCATTGCCCAGGTCCTCTTCGGCGATCAACAGCCCATTGCTCGCCACGCGGTTGCCCGCCGTGGTGGTCACGATCACATCGAGCGAATCAGCCTTGTCGTTGAGGTCGTGCTTGCAGGGCCACCAGTCGCGTGCGCCGTAGGGCTCGCTCAGCGTCCAGAGCAGCGGCGCGCCTTGGTGCTCTGTCTGCACGAAGGAGCCGAAGCCCGTTTCCGGTGGCACGCCAGCATAGGTGATGGCCACCAGGGCCTCCTCGCCTTCTGGGAGCGCAGAGGGAAGCGGGATGATGAGCGCATTGCCCGCGTGCGTGAATGACGCGGGCTGGCCATTCACCGAGAGCGCGCTCACCACGAGTTCATCGGCGAGGTCGAGCGCGATTTCATCCAGGTCCTCGATGGCCGCGATGCGGTGGGTGACCGTGCCGGATATGGCGCGAATGCCGGGGTCAACGGAGAGCTCAAGGAGGTGGTGCCGCATGTCGAAGCCGCGCGCCGGTGCGCCGCGCACAGCGCGCATCATGCTCCCGCGCGCGCCCTGTTCGGATCCGGCGATTCGTTCGATGCCGTGCGGATCGAAGCAGACCTGCGCGCGTGCCGCGCCGCAGACTGCCGTGAACAGGAGGATCAAGCATGCCCGCATTGCGCCAAGGTAAGGTCGCGCCGGCCTCATGCCGATTCGAGGTGCGGCCTCCTCCGATCCGCGCGCTCCTCTTGCGCAACGGTTATCCGTGGAGGGCGTTCGGCGACTCCGGCCATGCCGTGGCCATGCTGTGCCTTCCTGCGAGAGAGCAGCGGCCCATCCTCAGACGCCTCCGAATCGCGGGAGGCACTACAGCACCGCGGCGGCGATGGCGCGCACGGCCTCGCTGCGCCCCATGGTGTAGAAGTGCAATGAGGGCGCCTTACGGGCCATGAGCTCCCTGGCTTGTCCGATGCACCAGTCGATGCCCAGGCGCTTCACCTCCAGGTCGCTGCGGCACTTCATGAGCTCCAGGGCGAATGCATCCGGCAGGTCAACGCGGAAGGTCTTGGGCAGGAAGGCGATCTGCTTGAGGGTGGTGATGGGCTTCAGGCCGGGAATGATGGGCACCATGATGCCGGCCTCGCGGCAGAGGTCCACGAAGGCGAAGTACTTGGCATTGTCGAAGAACATCTGCGTCACCAGGTACTCGGCGCCGGCGTCCACCTTCTGCTTCAGGTACGCGATGTCCACGTTGAGGTTGAGCGCCTCCGGGTGCTTCTCCGGGTAGCATGCCGCGCCGATGCACAGGTCCGTGGCGGCGGCCTCGAGCTCCTCGTCGTGCAGGTACTTGCCGCGGTTCAGTGAGGAGATCTGGCGGATCAGGTCCACCGCATGCGGGTGGCCGTCGCGCTCGGGAATGAAGTGGGGCTCGTTCTTGATGGCGTCGCCGCGCAGCGCCAGCACATTGTCGATTCCGAGGAAGTTGAGCTCGATGAGGGCGTCCTCGGTGTCCTCCTGGCTGAAGCCGCCACAGATCAAGTGCGGCACGGTATCAATCTCGTACTTCGCTTTGATGGTGGCGCAGATGCCCACGGTGCCCGGCCGCTTGCGCACGCGCACGCGCTGGGAGAGGCCGTTGCCCATCTCCTTGTACAGCACCTCCTCGCGGTGGTAGGTCACATTGATGAAGCTCGGCTTGAACTCGATCAGCGGGTCGATCCCCTCGTAGATGGAGCGCATGTCCTTGCCCTTGAGCGGCGGCAGGATCTCGAAGCTGAAGAGCGTGCGGTCGGCACGGCGCAAGTGGTCAATGACCTTCATCGGTGCGGGTTTCGCGGCGGGGGCCGAAAGTAGGAAGGCCCTGTCGAGGGCCTTCCGTGCGCGATCACGCGGGGCGGATCAGCGCAGTACCGTGATATGTCCTTTGAACTCGCGCTGATCCTTGAGGGTGAGCACGTAGTAGTAGGTGCCGTCCGGATTCTCATCGGCCCTCCAGGTGTTCTTGTAGTTGTTGGTCTCGTACACCTTCTGGCCCCAGCGGTTGAAGATGGTGAGCGTGTTCACCCAGTACTCGATGTTCGCGATGGTGAAGTAATCGTTGTAATGGTCCCCGTTCGGTGACATCACGTTGGGAATGGTGATGTCAGGCGGGAAGATCACGTACAACTGCGTGACGGTGGCGGTGCAGCCATCCTGCGCGGTCACGGTGAGCGTTACATAGTACTGTCCGGGGTTCTCAAAGGTCCATGCGGGCGATTGCGCCGAGCTGCCGTTGCCTTGGTCGTCGAAGTCCCATGACCAGGAGGTGATGGTGCCGCCCTGCACGGAGGAGGCATCGGTGAAATCGACCGTGCTGCCCATGGGCTGCGGCGAAACGGGATCCACCGTGAAGGCGGCCTGGGGCGTGCTGCCCACCGTCACAGTGAAAGGCGCCGATGTGCCCGAGCAGCCCTGGCTAGTGGTCACTGTTACGGTGTAAGTGCCGGTGCCCACCGTAATGGAGGAGGTGGTAGCCTGCGTGCTCCACGCATAGGTCGTGTACTCCTCAGTGGTCGAGAGGGTCGAGGGCGCGCCGCCGCAGCTGAAGGCCGGTCCCGTGATCACGGGCGTGGGGCTGGGCGCTTCGGTCACGGTGATGGGGTCCGAGGTCAAAGGGCAATTGCCGTACGCCACTGTCACGGTGTACGTGCCCGCGCCCACCTGCACGTTCGCGCCGAACAGATTACCGGGCTGCCAGATGTAGGTGTCGTAGCCCGGTGGCGCATTCAGCTGCGCGAGGCCGCCGCTGCACACCACGGGATTGCCACCGATGTTGATGGGCCCTTGCGGCGATGGCGCCACCGTCACCGTAATGGTGGTGTCGTAGGTGCAGCCGAAATTGTCCGTGATGGTGAAGGTGTAATCGAAGGTGCCTGGCGTTACGCCAACCAGGGTGGCCTGGTACGGATCGTTCGGGTTGCTGGTGAGGTTCTGGCCGGTCCAAGCGGCAGAGTCTGCTGTTTGCCCGAGCACTGGCGTGTACACGGTGAGGCTGGGGAAGAGATCCGGGTTGAAGGTGATGGACCAATCACAGATGTAGCCGTTGTCGATGGCGAAGAGGTCGGTGATGGTGAAGGTCCACTGCCCGTTCAGCGGGCATCCGATCAGGTTGCTGAAAGGTTGCACGCTCTCATAGGTGCCTGCGGGAATGGTGCCCCCCGCGTTATCCACCCAGGTGCCATTGGTGGCCGTTGGGCTCCAGCAATACTCCCAGCAAGTGCCGGGCGTTTCAGATTCGTCATCCACAGGGATGCCGATGTATGTGCCTCCGCCGCCCTGCTCATGGAACACCGTGGTCTGTCCGTTGGGGCAGGTGATCTGGATCACCAGATCGCCCATGTAGCTGTGCTCCATGGAAGCACACACGCTCAGCAGATCGTTCGGGTCGGTGAGCGTTTGGCCAGGGCTGAAGTTCGTGAAGGTGATCGAGGTGTTGAAAGGCACGCCCTGCAGGTCGGGAAGGAAGATGCCGTCGCCGAGGTTGCTCTCGGGCAGCGCTGACCAGGTCACGGCCGTGGGGTCGGAGACCAGCGTGAGGGACTGCCCCTGGCAGATCGTGGTATCGCCCGTGGTGCCGGTGAAGAGCGGCGTGGTGCTGATGAGCACCTGTAGGTCCACCACGTTGGTGCTCGCGCAATCGTTGTCGTCGATCACGGTGACCTGCACCACGTACTCCGCCGGGTCGCTGAAGCTGTGCGTCACGATCGCGCCACTGGTGCTGTCCATGCTTCCATCCGCGAAATCCCAGATGTACTCGACCACGTTGAATCCCGCTGCGGCCGTGGAGGCGCTGGCATTGAAGGTGATCACCTCATCCTGACAGGCCAGCAAGGGGATGGCGCTGCCGAAGGTGGCCGAAGCGGTGGGCGGCTCGCAAGGCTGGAAACAGGTGATGTTCGCCGCGAAGTCGCCGGTGCCCGTGGAGTTGCTCGTGAAGACGACCGTAAGGCATCCGGTCGGGTTCCCGAAGCTCGCTGAGACGATGCCGGGACTATCCCCCGCCATCCATGTGCCCAAGAGCGGCGCGCCGGTGTTGTCGCCATCATAGATGCTCATCTGGTCGTTCGGCGAGATGCCGGCGGAGCTCAGGTTGAAGATCACCCACTGCAGCGAGATGGCCGGACCACTACCGTCCGGGCAGATCACCGTGGTGAAATTCTCGTTGTCGCCGTACGGCCCTCCGTTGCCGTTGCTGTCGAGGAACGCGCCCTGGCAGGCGGTCACACTAGGCTGGCTCATGTAATACTCTTGAGCAACAGCGCTACCGAAGCTCATGGCAACCGCAATTGCCGAAAGACACCCTTTTCTGATCATGATCAACGCGTTAGTTCAGCCCGGTTCTCGCAAAGGCCGACAAACTTACACAGCAGCGCCAAGGCGGCCCTTAGTTGGTACTGGTCCTGTTCAGGTACACCACCTTGCCCTCGGCCACCATGCGGCCCTCGGTGGTCATGGCTTCCACGGCCACCAGGTACATGCCGTCCTCGCAATTGGCGCCGGTCCATGGCTCGCTGGAATCGGTGGCGAACACGAGCTGGTTCGTCTTGATGGAATAGACCCGCATCATCAGGCTCGAGAAGCCCACCATACTCACCTCGTACCGGTCGTTGATGCCGTCGTTGTTCGGGGTGAAGGTGTTCGGCAGCAGCAGTTTGGGGCCATCCTCGTCGCGCGCGGGCGCGCCAATGGGGTCCTCGGTCACGAACACGCCCGATCCAGGCTCTGCCTGCGGCATCCGTCGTGTTTCCTCGGCCACCTCCTGCTTCACCTGTTCGGTGATGGTCTGGATGATTTGCTCCACCTTCTCCGGATCCGCTTGAATCAACTGGGTACCCGCATCAATGGCATCGGGACCGGGAGCGCTCAATTCCGTCTCGACCTCAGCGGGGGCCGCAGGGTTCGCGACACCGACCGAGGTCCGCGCTTGGGCTACTGTGCTGGCAACCCCAACGGCTCCTGGAATCGCTGTCGAGGAAGTCGTGTTCGGCACTGCGGCTTCTTCGACCGTTGGCGCGGGTTCCACAGCCACCGTCATGGCTTGCGCCAGTTCAGGCTTGTTGTCCGGCCCGCTCTGCAGCGCGAACACCAGGGCTCCAATGGCCACCACGCCTGCCACGCCCGCTGCCATCCAACCAAAACCGCCGCCCGCTACGGGGTGGCCCAGTTGTGCGCCGATGCCGTTCCATACCTGAGGGCCAACCGGCGACTCGTGGCCTTGGAAACGCTCCCGGAATAGGTCATTCACTGGGTCTGCGGCGGGCCCGGCGGCAATCAACCGCGCCTCGATCACCTGCCAGGTGGCCGGGTCAACCGGAGCCTCGTGGCCCTGGAAGCGGTCGCGGAACAGGTGGGTCATGCTATCCTTCATGGTCGTGAGCGTAGGGTGCGGCGGCCTCTTTGGGCAGCAGCTTGCGCAGGTAGGCCCGCGCCTTCATGAACTGCGATTTCGAAGTGTTCTCCGAGATGCCGAGCTGTTCGGCGATCTCCTTGTGCGCGAAGCCCTCGATGGCGAACAGGTTGAAGACCGTGCGATAGCCCGGGGGCAGGGCCTGAATCAAGTCCAACAGCTCATCGGTGCTCATGCTGGTGAGCACTTGCTCATCGGTCTGGTGCAGGTGCTCGGCCTCGGTGAGGTCCACGCTGTGGTCGTAAGGCTTGTTGCGGCGAATGTGGTCAAGGGCCGTGTTCACCATGGTGCGGGCGATCCAGCCGCCCAAAGGACCATCGCCCCGGAAGTGATCGATCTTCTGGAACACCTTCACGAAGCCGTCCTGAAGCATGTCCTGGGCCTGTTCCCGGTTACCGGCGTAGCGCATGCAGATGCTCATCATCTTACGGGCGTAGCTCTTGTAGAGGGCTTTCTGGACCACCGGATCGCCAGCGATGCAACCTGCAACGAGTTGGTCATCCGTCATGGCGATCCGTGCTTGATGATGGGCATAAGGCTCAGGAAGTTGCCTGAAGCCATGCCCCGTGAAAGTAAGGCAGGCAGCGGCTGCTAGCGGATCAGGGTCACCGAACCGGCCATTTCCAGCTTATCCGCTGCGCCCATCGGCCAGGCCTCCAGATGCCAGACATAGACCCCTTGCGGCATGGTGGTGCCGCTGCCCCAAGTGCCATCCCAGCCTTCCTGGCCTTGGGAGGCGAAGAGCTCCCGGCCCCAACGGTCGAAGACGCGGAATCGGCTGAGGCCCAAGTCCATGCCGATGAGGTGCGGGAAGAACTTGTCATTCAGGCCATCACCGTCCGGGGTAAAGGCCGTGGGAGCCAGAACAACTGGCGCAGGCTTCTCCGGATAGTCGTTGTTGGCAACGGCCGTGAGGTTCTGGACCGGCGCCAAACCAATGGGCGCGGCAACGCTGAGCGCTGGCCGATCGGCGCCAACCTGGATCAACTGGGGATGCGCATCGTTGCCGTTCTGCGCCTGTGCGCCCACGGCGAATACAATCATGCTGGCCAAGGAATAGCGAAGAGTGCTCATGGGAAGGGGTTCAGGGACGGGCCGGTTGCCGAATGTAGGATGCGAAACAAGCCGGAAGGTTGCCTCGTTCGGTGGGTAGTGCCCACCAATGTAAGCGCTTCCTGGATCCGCGCAAGGCGAAGGGGTACATTCGCGCGCTTTTTCAGACCACCTCCGGCCCTCTCATGGACCACATCCGCAACTTCTGCATCATCGCCCACATCGACCACGGCAAGAGCACCCTGGCCGATCGCCTCTTGCAGATGACAGGCACCATCGCCGACCGCGACATGCAGGCCCAGGCCCTCGACGATATGGACCTGGAGCGCGAGCGGGGGATCACCATCAAGAGCAAGGCGATCCAAATGGACTATTCCCTCGACGGGAAGAAGTACGTGCTGAACCTGATCGACACGCCCGGCCACGTGGACTTCAGCTATGAGGTGAGCCGCAGCATCGCCGCCTGCGAAGGCGCGCTGCTCATCGTGGACGCCACGCAAGGCATCCAGGCGCAGACCATCAGCAACCTCTACCTCGCGCTGGAGCACGACCTGGAGATCATCCCCATCCTGAACAAGATGGACCTCGCCTCCGCCAACCCCGAGGAGGTGAAGGACCAGATCGTGGACCTGCTGGGCTGCAAGCGCGAAGAGATCATGGCCGCCAGTGGCAAGACCGGCCTCGGCGTGGATAAGGTGCTGGAGGAGATCGTGCATCGCGTCCCTCCGCCGAAGGGGGACCCCGCCGCGCCCTTGCAAGCGCTCATCTTCGATAGTGTCTTCAATTCATTCCGCGGCATCATCGCCTACTTCCGCGTGATGAACGGCACCATCCGCAAAGGCGATCAGGTGAAGTTCTTCAACACCGGCGTGGAGTACGCAGCTGATGAGGTGGGCATCCTCAAGATGGACATCAGTCCGCGCCCCGAGGTGAAGGCCGGCGATGTGGGCTACATCATCAGCGGCATCAAGACGGCGAGCGAAGTGAAGGTGGGCGATACCATCACACATCGCGACCGACCATGCAGCGAAGCGATCCACGGCTTCGAGGACGTGAAGCCCATGGTCTGGGCCGGCATCTTCCCGGTGGACACCGACGACTACGAGGAGATGCGCGACGCCATGGAGAAGCTCAAGCTCAACGATGCGAGCCTCACCTGGACGCCAGAGAGCAGCGCGGCGCTCGGCTTCGGTTTCCGCTGCGGCTTCCTGGGCCTGCTGCACATGGAGATCATCCAGGAGCGGCTGCAGCGCGAATTCAACATGAGCGTGATCACCACCGTGCCCAACGTGGGCTATGTGGTAACCAAGACCAACGGCGATGTGATCGAGGTGCACAACCCCGCCGACCTGCCCGATGTGATGCACATCGAGAAGATCGAGGAGCCTTACATCAAGGCGCAGGTGATCACCAAGGCCGAGTACACCGGCGCGATCATGACGCTCTGCATCGAGAAACGCGGCATCCTCACCGGCCAGAACTACCTCACCACCGACCGCGTGGAGCTGAGCTTCGAGCTGCCGTTGGGCGAAGTGGTGTTCGATTTCTACGACAAGCTCAAGAGCATCTCGCGCGGCTACGCCAGCTTCGATTACCACCCGATCGGGATGAAGGAGAGCGACCTGATCAAGCTCGACATCCTGCTGAATAGCGAGCGCGTGGATGCATTGAGCGCGCTCATCCACCGCGATCACGCGCACGAGCTGGGCAAGAGGATGTGCAGCAAGCTGAAGGAGCTATTGCCGCGCCAGCAGTTCGATATCCCCATCCAAGCGGCCATCGGTGCCAAGATCGTGGCACGCGAAACGGTGAAGGCCCTGCGAAAGGATGTGACCGCCAAGTGCTACGGCGGCGACATCAGCCGAAAGCGCAAGCTGCTCGAGAAGCAGAAGGAGGGCAAGAAGAAGATGAAGCAGATCGGCACGGTAGAAGTTCCCCAGCAGGCCTTCCTCGCGGTGCTGAAGCTGGATTGAAGCTCACCCCCGCGGCACGATCCGGGCAGGATTCCCCACCGCCACGCACTTCGCGGGCACGTCCTTCACCACCACCGCTCCCGCACCGATCACCGCGTCATCGCCGATGCTGATGGGCCCGATGATCACGGCGTTCGCTCCGATGTTCACGCGATCGCCGAAGCGCGGCGCGCGGCTGTAGGTCCCGTCCTTCAGCTGCTTGTTGCCGATGGTGGTGCTGTTGCGCACGGTGCAATTCGCTCCGAACACGGTGCCATCGTTGATCACAAGCGCCTGGCCATGGTCCACGCGGAAGCCCGGCCCGATGCGCGTCTTCCATGGCAGTTCGATGCACAGGAACCACTCCACCATCACGCGGTACAGGATGAAGTACCAGAAGAAGAGTAGCGCCACAATCAAGTTCTGTCGCAGCAGGTGCGCGGTGCGGAAGAGCAGCATCACCAGGCGCCCTTTCGGATTGCCGGTGTTGGCGCCCCAGTCTTGAAAGATGTCCCACTTGCTGGCCATCACGATCGCTTGCCCGCCAAAGGTGAGACGTACTGGTTGAAGAGCAGCTTCAGGAGCTGCGGGAGGTACAGCAGGGTCCGAGTGGCCTGCCCGATCAAGGTGCTGAACGCGCCCAGGCCAAGGTCGTGGCTCACGCGCTTCCCTTCCGCCAGCACCTTCTTCAACGGCAGCCGCATGCTGGCGCCGCCTGCGGTGAAGTTGGCGAGCGGCACGGGCAGGTAGAGGAACTGTCCGCGCGATTCCATCCACGCAGCCAATGTCCATTTGTGATCACCGCTCACGCGCAAGGTGGCATCGAAGGGCCGCCCCTGGTAGTAGCTGCGGCGCACGAAGAAGCTCGGATGGTTCAGCACCATTTCCCAATGCTTCAGCAGGAAGCCGTTGCGCTTCGCCTTCTTCAGCTTCCGGTGGCCGTTGGGGTAGTGGATCCAGATGTCGCCATGCACGATGTTGATGCCCGCTCGACTCCTCACTGCCTCCATCGCGCGCGCCACCGCGTCCGGCTCATACCAGTCGTCCGCGTTGATCAGCGCCACCCACTCGCCGGTGCAGAGCGCCAC
>CAZFBP010000037.1:0-16516 GCA_964517255.1 uncultured Chryseobacterium sp. | reverse complement strand
GTACACATCCATGCGCACGTTGGTCACCTTCACGGCGGTGCTGCCATCGGCGGGGTCGAAGTAGGCCGCAGGGATGGGGTTGCCCAGTGTAACGGCCGTTTGCAGCTCGGTGACGTTCGCCGGAACGTCGGGCGAGGCGAAGTTGCTGGTGAGGAAGTCGATGTTGGTGCCGTAGATCACGTCGTTGGTGATGGTCACGTTGGCATCGCTGAAGACCTCGGTGAGGTAGCGCTGCGCGCTGGCACGCGCGCTGACGGCGATTGCGGCAAGGGCGATCGCGAAGCGTAAGGTTGATTTCATGAGTCCAGGGTTTGAGTTGGTGTGCCGAAGGTAGGTGCGCGCGCCGAAGCACGGTTGATTCGTGCCCGGCGGTTTTCCAATGCGAGGGTTCCTGTGCCAGTCGAGCCGCCGCCGATTCGCTGCCGATGGGGCGTTGGCATGACGGAAGGCAGGACTAGACCTGGCGGAGCTTCTCGGCCATTTCCTCGGGCAGGTACTGGAAGAAGGTGTCGCCGCGCAGGCCCAGGCGGAGCGTCTCCAGCGGGATCGCCTCTTCCGGGGCGATGTTGCCCAGGTTCACATTGGCGCCGAGCTGTTTGATGAACCAGACCTGCTGCGCCTTCTGCGGCGCCTCCCACATGATGCTCTGGGCGGGGATCTTGGACAGGATCCGACTGACCAGTTGCGTGTGCGCGTGCCCGCTGGGCCTGTAGATGCCCACGGTGCCGCTCTCGCGCGCCTCGGCGATCACCTTCCAGCTGCCGGCATCGAGCTCGGCCTTCATCATGTTCACCCATTTGCTCGGGCTGATCAGGATGCCGCTCTCCTTGCTGCCCACTTCGCTGAGCACGGTGCAATGCTTCGCCAAGGTGGTGATGTAGCCGCATTTGTCCTTCTGCGGCATGTTGATGCTCCCATCGCTCACCTCTGCGGTATCGAGGCCGAGGTCATCGATGAGCTTGCGGTAACCCTTGAACAGGCCGCGCGCCACGAAGGCCTCGAAGAGGGTGCCGCCGAGGTAGGGCCTGATGCCGCTCTTCTGGTAGAGCTTCACCTTTTCCTTGAGCCGGGTGGCGACGAAGGAGGTGCCGAAGCCGAGCTTCACCAGGTCGATGAGGCCGCCGCTGGCCTCGATCATGTCCTCGGCCTGTCGCATGGCCAGGCCCTTGTCCATCACCATGGTGAGGCCCTCCTCGCGCGGTTTCGAGGCACGGGCCGGGATGTGGGTGAGGCTGTAGTTCATGGTGCGTAGAGGCCAAGTAGGTGGATTACCTGCGGCATGGCGGCGGCTTCCGGGCAATGCTCCAGGAACTGCTTGTGCGCGGCATGGTCGGCCATGAGTGCTTCCTCCAATTCCAAGAGGCCCTGCTGCTCCAGGCCCGCGCGCAGCAGGTAGCTGGCCATGCGGTAGCGGTAGCGCGGGCTGAGCTGATGCACTTGCGCGCCTTCGCGCAGCTTGCTCATCGCGGCCTCGGGCCCCTTCAGCGCGAACAACAGGTCGGCATGGTCGAGCCAGCCGTCGAGGTTCTCGGGCTCCAGGCCGTTGAGGCGGGTGTAAGCGGCGCGCGAGTCGTCGTACCGCGCGCTGCGCCCCAGCGCGTTGGCGTAGTAGTACCATGCATCGGAGCTGTTCGGTGCCAGGCGCACGGCGGTCTCCAGGTCCTTGATGGCCTCAGTGAGCCGTCCTTGCACGTCCTTCACCACGCCTCGGCCGATCCAGGCGTCCACCCAATTGGGGTCGAGGGCGATGGCCTGGTCGTAATGGATGAGGGCCTGCTCGAATCGCTCGAGCTTCTCGAAGCACTCGCCGATGTAGCTGAAGGCCACGGCTTGCGGCCCCTCGATGGCCATGGCCTCCTCGTAACAGACGATCGCGCCGCCGTACTGGCCGGTGAGCAGCAGGTTGCGCGCCTTGGTGAAGAGGGCAGAGGTGAACGAATCGTTGATGGCCAGGCAGAGGTCGATGGCCTCGTTGCTCTCATCGAGGCGATCGAGGCGCGAGAGCGCGTTGCCGAGGTTGTACCAGGCCACGAAGCTGTACGGGTGCTCGTTGGTGAACTGGCGGAAGAAGGCAACTGCTACCTGATCGGCGCCCATGCGCTCCCAGCAATGCGCCAATTCGTGGAGCACGCCCTCGTTCTCGGGGTTCACTTCCAGCGCGCGCTTCAAATGGCTCACGGCCTCTTCCAATTGGTTGAGGCTCTCGTGCTCGAAGGCGATGTCGAGCAGGATCTCGTCATGGCCTTCCTCGGCCAGGTCCAACGCCTTGCGATAGTGCTCGATGGCACGGCGGTAATTGCGCAGCTGGCTGAGTATGCTGCCCTTGTGCAGATGCACCTCTGCGCTCCACGGCTCCAATTTGCCCAGCGCATCGAGCACTTCCAGCGCTTTGTTCAAACGGCCCAGGTTCATGAGCACCACGGCCTCGCTGTACATGAGCTCAACCGATCCGGGGTGCTGTGCCTTGGCGAAGTCCAGTGCCTCCTTCGCACGTCGCGCGTCATTCTCGTGCAGGTAGTGGTCGATCACGAGCTCCAGGTCCTCCACATCGAAGAAGGCGCGCGTGCCGCGCTGCAGCATCGACTCATAGCGAGCCACGCAACCTTGCTGATGATCGTGCGGGAAGGAGGGGGGGCGGTCCTCGCTCATGAAAGGGCGCTCAGGGCGCCGTTCGGGCAAAAATAGAAGAAGGCGATTCGGCGGGGCATGTTTGCGATCGGTTTATGCACCGCTATTCATGCACGGCACGGATCAGAGGTTCTCGAGGATCCAGCTGGTCATCATCTCATAGAGGTGAAGCCGCGTGCCGCCGCCGCCGATGCCGTGGTTGCGATCGGGGTACACGAACTGGTCGAAGGGCTTGTTGGCCTTGATCAGCGCATTGGTCATCTCGGCGGCGTTCTGGTAGTGCACGTTATCGTCGGCCAGGCCGTGGATCAAGAGGTAGTTGCCCTTGAGCTTGGCCGCGTGGAACACCGGGCTGTTGTCGTCGTAGCCCTTGGCGTTGTCCTGCGGAAGGCCCATGTATCGCTCGGTGTAGATGGTGTCGTAGTAGCGCCAGTTGGTCACGGGTGCCACGGCGATGGCGGCCTTGAAGAGGTCGGCGCCCTTGGTGATGCAGTTGCTGCTCATGTATCCGCCGTAGCTCCAGCCCCAGATGCCGATGCGGCTCCCGTCCACCCACGGCTGCTGTGCCAGCCATTTCGCGGTGGCGATGTGATCCTCGGTCTCGTACTTGCCCAGCTGCCCGTAGGTGATGTGTCGGAACTCGCGGCCGCGATGCCCGGTGCCGCGCGGATCAACGCATGCCACGATGTACCCTTTCTGGGCGAGCATGCTGTGCCAGAGCTGGCCGCGGCCATCCCATTGGTCCAGCACTTCGTTGCTGTTGGGCCCGCTGTACTGCACCAGCAGCACCGGGTAGCGCTCACGGCTCTGGAATCCGGGCGGCTTCATCATCCACCCGCGCAGTTCCATTCCCTGGTCGGTCTTGAATTGGAAGAACTCGCGCTGCTGCAAGCCGTAGTCGGCGCAGGTCTTCGCCAGTTTGGCGTTGTCCTTCAGGGTCTTCACCAGTCTCCCTTTGCCATCGTGCAGCGTCATCATGGGCGGGCTGTTCAGTGTGCTGCGCGAGTTGATGAAGTACTGGAAGCCGGTGCTGAACTCGGCATCGTTGTGCCCGCCCTTCGGAGAGAGCGGCACGGGCAGCTTCGCGCCGAAGGCGATGGCCAGCACGTCCTGGTTCTCCGTGGCGCTCATGGCTGCGGTGAACACCACGCGCTTCCCTTTCTCGTCGATGCCCTTCACGCCCACCACGTCCCAGTTGCCGCGTGTGAGTTGCTGGCGCGCGCCGTCCTTCAGGCTCACGCGGTAGATGTGGTTCCAGCCGTCCTGCTCGCTGGTGAGGACGAAGCCGCTTCCGTCGGCGAGGAAGTAAAGGTCGTCAGTGACCTCCACGTAGGTCTTGCTGCGCTCATTGTAGATCTCGGTGGGCACTGGGCGCGCCTTGGTTCCGGGCGGCGGCAGCTTCACGGTGAGGATCGCCTTCTCATTCTGCAGGCGGTTCATGCGCATGAACCACGGCTCGCCCTTCGGCGTGAAGCCCAGGCGCGGCACGTAGATATCGGCTTCCTCCGTGCCCATTGGTATGCTGTAGGTGAGGCCGCTGTCCAGGTCGCGCAGGTGCAGCGAGATGCTGCTGTTCGCCTCGCCGGCCTTGGGGTACTTGAAGCGGTACTCGCTCGGGTAGAGCTGGTTCTTGTAGTAGGCGAGGTCGAACTCCTTCACGCCGCTCTCATCGCTGCGCAGGTACAGGAGCTTGCTGCCATCGGGGCTCCAGGCGTAGCCCTGCACCAGGGTGAACTCCTCTTCATAGACCCAGTCGGTCGCGCCATTGAGCACCTTGTTCCACTCGCCGTCTGTGGTGATCGGCGTCTCGGTCATCGTCGCCAGGTCCACCACGAAGAGATTGTTGTCGCGCACGAATGCAGCGCGGCGTCCATCGGGGCTGAAGGTGGCCAGGCGCTGCTTCGCCTTACGGGTATCGCTGAGCGGAACCAGCTTCTTGCTCGCGCGATCGAAGACATGGTTGTGCGCGAAGTAGCTGTACCGGTAGATCGGCTCGCTGCCCGTCTCGATCATCATCTTCTTCTCATCGCCGCTGAAGCTGTAGCCATCCATCTCCACGGGCTCTGTGCCACCGGACGGCACCAGCTCGCTCGCCTTCACCAAGGTGGCCACCTTGCTGCCGGTGCGGTACGCGTACTGGTTGATCACCACCGCTCCGGTCTCTTCCTCCAGCACGGTGTAGTGCAGGCCGTCCTTCATGCTGGCCAGGCCGCCCACGAATTCTGCGCTGAACAGCGGGCTGCCCCAGATGTCCTTGTTGGTGAGGGCCTGTTGCGCGCGAAGCGATGGAGCGAGCAGGGAGAAGGCGAGCGGCGCGAGCAGGGTATGCTTCAGCATGCAGGAGGGTGTTTTCTGTGAGGGGAGCCGAAGGTAGAGGGCCGACCTTCGATGGGGAGGTCGCCCGTCATCGAATGAACCGGAAGTCACATGGCGGCTACGGGGCGCACAGCACGAGACGTTGCGCGGCGGTCGCATCGCCGGCGGCGGCGAGCTGCCGGAGGAGTTGGCAGCCTTCCTCGCGGCGGTTCAAGCTCAAGAGCGCGGTGGCCTTGTTCAGCAGCGCGCCCCGATGCGCAGGCTCTCGCCGCAGGACTTGCTCCAGGTCGGCCAGCGCGCCGTCCCATTTCTGCTGCTGCAGTCGGCAACTGGCCCTGTTGAGCCAGCCGTTGGGGCTCTTCGCGTCGAGCTTTATGTACGCGTCGAAGGCGATCACGGCGCTATCGTACTTCTGCTGCTGGAAGAGCGCCGCGCCGAGCAGCTCATGCACTTCCTTGGATTTCTTGTCGTGCTTCAGGAATTGGCGGGCCGCGTTGGCCGCGCCGGCGTGGTCCTGCTGCCGGAATCGGCACAAGGCGATGCTGTATCGAATGGTGTAGAGCGCTTTGTCGATCTTCAGGATGCGCTGGAAGCAGGCCTCCGCCTCCTGGAAGCGCGCCAGGTCGAACAAGGCCTGGCCCTCGGCGACGATTCCCTCCACGAAGCTGCTGTCCAGCGCCAGCATGCGCCGCGCCTCGGCGAGCGCCTCGTCGAATCGGCGGGCACGGCTGTGCTCCTGGCAGAGGGCGAAGCGCGCATGGATGTTCTCCGGATGCGCGCTCATGAATCGCTGGCGCGATTCAGCGGCATCGTTCCGGTTCGGGCCGGTCTTCTGGAAGAGCCCCACGATGGCCCGGTGGTCGGTGCTCACCACGTGCGCCAGTTCCACCATGTCCTTGCGCTTGTACAGGTCGGCCAGTTGCACGTCGCCTTGCAATCGGTGCGAGTAGTGGTTCTCCCAGAGCACCACGCTATGCGCGTCGGCGGTGTCGAGGGCGGCCTTGGTGAGCGTGCGGTAGCGTGTCTTGTCCGGGTAGCCCAGGTCGTTGGGCCAGAAGAACCACGGGTGGTTGGCGTACAGCGGCCACTCGCGCAGGTAGCTGTCCTTGTACAACGTGCTCAGCACCGAGATGGCCTTGCGCTCGGGGTTCAGATGCGCATCGGGGCGCTCGGTCCACAAGGCATAGCCGAGCGCGCCCGCCGACGCTAGGAGCGCTGTTGTGGCCAGCACGGCGCGCGGGGCGATCCTGGTGCGCCAGACGAGGAGCTGTGCAAGCCCGATGATCAGCAGCGCCGCGCCGAAAAGCACAGGGGCATGGTCGGTGATGCCGGAGATCTTATGATGCGATTCGAGCTTCTTGCTGAAGTAGGCCCAGAGCACCGCCACCGCCACGACGCCGAAAAGGTGCACGCGCCCCAGGGCCCACCACGGATTCGCGATTCGCTGCGGGCGCGATGCGGCCTTGGATTTCTTGCGATGGCCATGTGATGCCGCCGAAGCAGCGGCCGATGCGACCGACGATGTGTACGCTCGTCCTTGCCAGGCCATCAGACCTTCATAGGCCAGGACCGCCACGAAAGGCGACATGGGGATCAGGTTGCGGAGGAAGCCCGCGGAATTGCCCATGTTGAGCTTGGTGGAGAAGACCACATAGAGCAGGAGGATGCCGATTCCCTGAAGGAACACGAACAGATCGAGCCGCAGGCGCACGAGGCGCTCGAGCACGCCGATGACGAGGAAGAAGAAGACCACCGGCCCCACCACGTACGCGAAACGCTGGAAGTAGTGCCATACCTCGCGCGAGCCGTACCGATTCTTGCCCTCCTTGCCGAGCGTGTCCGTCACGAGCCAGAGCGGATCATCGGTGTCCTTCGCCAGGTAACCGAGCAGCATGAGCACGACCAGCGGCACGGCCATGAGCGCGATCTGCTTGAAGCGTTTCGCCTGCAGCAATGCCACGGCCCAGAAGGGGAGGATGGCGATGAGCTCCAGGCGCGCCAGGGGCAGCAGGCCACCCATCACGGCGAACAGCACGAAACGTTGATGCACCAGCGCGTGCAGCCCGATGCAGATCACCGTGACGGCCAGCGGCTCGGTGAGGAAGTTGCGTGAGATCGAGAAGTAGAAGGCCTGGAAGAAGAAGAAGGGGAGCACCCAATGCGCGTCCTGTGCGCCAAGCCGCTGCAACGATTGGTAGAGCAGCCAGCCGCCCCATGCGGTGAGCAGGATCATCTGCACCATCATCGCCTCGCGGCCGATCAGCGCGGCCGGCGCGAAGAGCACCATGAAGAGCGGGCGGTTCCAGACGCTGAAGAACTGGGCAGGCTCGCTCCACGAGGCCCGCGCGTTGAAGCACCGCACGATGCAGTCATCGTCCCAGGGCGCATCGCTCAGGAAGCCGTACACGAGGCTGATGAGCACGTAGGCCCCGATCATCGCCAGCGCCCAAATGCGCTTGTCGCTGGCGGCGGCGCTGGCCGACGCGAGCGGCGATGACAGGATCCACCTAGGCGTCATGGGCTGGCGCGATGAGCGGAGGATGAAGGGAGGCGGGCATGGGAACGCCGGTCAACCGCGCTCGCACCTGAGTTCAGCCTGCCGCGCGGCACTAAGATGAAGAATCGCGAATGATTCAATGGCCACTCTTGCGCAGCGCGGCCACTTCCTTCTCCAGTTCCTGGATCCGCTTGAGCAGTTCCGGCAGCATCTTGAAGACCAGGTGGCTGCGGTCGTGTGCCATCTTGGCGAATGCGGGCGAGCCCTGCACGGTCTGCCCGTCGGTAAGGTCCTTGCCGATGCCGCTCTGCGCGGCGATGCGCACGCGGTTGCCGATGGTGAGGTGGCCGCTGATGCCCACCTGCCCGCCGATCTGGTTGTGATCGCCCACCGTGGTGCTGCCCGCGATGCCGGCCTGCGCCACGATCACGTTGTGCCGGCCGATGTCGGCGTTGTGGCCCACCTGGATGAGGTTGTCGAGCTTGGTGCCTTCGCGGATATAGGTGGTGCCCAGTGTGGCGCGGTCGATGGTGGTGTTGGCGCCCACTTCCACGCGGTCCTCGAAGACCACGTTGCCCACCTGCGGCATCTTGTCGTAAACGCCATCGGCATTGGGCACGAAGCCGAAGCCGTCGGCGCCGATCACGGCGCCGCTGTGCACCACGCACTGCGCTCCCATCACGGTGCCGTGGTAGATCTTCACGCCGGCGTGGATGCGCGTATTCGCGCCCAGCCGCACGGCATCGCCGATGTAGCAGTTGGGGAAGACCTTCACGCCATCAGCCAGCACCACGTCGTCGCCCACGTAGCTGAAGGCGCCGATGTACACGTTCTTTCCAAGCTTGGCGCTGGGGCTCACGAAGCTGGGCTGTTCAATGCCCTTCTTCTCGTAGCGCAATTCGCTGTTGCGCTCGAGCAATTGCGTGAAGGCCAAGCGCGGGTCAGCCACACGGATGAGCGTGAGCGTCTTGGGCAGCGCCTGCTGCGGGGCGAAATCGCGCGCGACGATGGCGATGGTGGCCTTCGTTCGGTAGATGTACTCGGTATAGATCGGGTTGGCCAGGAAGGTGAGCGTGCCGCTGCGCGCTTCCTCGATCTTGGACAGGTCGCTCACCAGCACTTGCGGGTCGCCGTCCACCTCGCCTTCGAGCAGGTCCGCGATCTGTTCTGCCGTGAATTGCATGGGCTATTGCCGTGTGGCCAGCGAGAGGGCGATCCGGGTGCGGTCCCAGTCGAGCCAGAGCGCGGTGCCGTCCTCCGGGCCGTGAATGGTGAAGGTCTCCACCGAATCGGGGAGCTGCTGCACTGGCACGCTGATCACGGCGATGTCCGCTGCGGGCTCGCGCATCGCGTTGCCGTCCCTGTCAACGCCCCAACGGTACATCTTGCGGTTGATGTACACCTGCCATTGCTCCGGACCGGGCAGCGTCCAGAGGGTGTACTTGCCCTTCTTCACGGGCTTGCCGCCGATCCACAGATCGGCGGCGGTTTCGAGGGTGGTGGCCTCGTTGGCGCCCGTGCGCCACACTTTTCCGAAGGGCACCAGTCCGCCATAGATCTCCCGCCCGCGCTTCGAGGGGCGGCAATAGCTCACCTTGATCAGCTCCTGCTCGCCAGCGAAGAAGCTGTACGTTCCTTCAGGGCTCAGCTTCTTCGTCTCGCGCTTCATCAACCAGAGCGCAGCAACGGTCACGGCGGCCAAGGCCACCAGGGCGATCACGATCCGCTTGATCCTCCGTTGCATCGATCAATGGGCGTGCTCGTGCTCCTCCTCGCGCATTTCCACGCGCACGGTGGTGCTATCGCCGGCGCGCGAGACCTGCACGGTGCCGCCCTCGATGGCGATGGTGGTATCACCCTGGAAACCGGCCTTCTCCAGATCGGCCACGATCACCTTCACGTTCCCATCGCCGTGGCCCTTGCCGTGCCCGCCTTTGCAGCAGGCCGCGCCCATCTTATGGTCGCAGCCGGTCTTGTCGCATGAACTGCCTTCGCCAGAGCAGCACTTGCCGCCGTGGTCGCATTGGCTCATGCCGCCATGGCAGCGCATCTCTCTTTCGCAACCGCCGTCGTCGTGGCATCCGCGACAGGCGAGGTGGCAGGTGATCCAACCCAGCGCGAAGCCGAGCAAGGTGAAGAGCAGGATCTTGGACCAGTTGGTGTTCATGGGGAGCTCGGTTACGAGAGCGCGGCGAAAATACCTCAACCCGCCCGATGCACCGTGGTGCTATTGGCCTGCGCCGTGGGCGTCACCACCAGGTCGTTGATGCACACATGCGGCGGGCGCGTGGCGGCGAAATGGATCAGGTCGGCGATGTCGTTGCCGTTCAGTGGAGTCATGCCCGCATAGACCTGCCTGACCTTCTGCTCATCGCCTTGGAAGCGCACCTGGCTGAACTCGGTCTCCGCCAGGCCCGGTGCGATCTGTGTGACGCGGATGCCGTGCGGCAAAAGGTCCTGCCGCATGCCCTTGCTGAGCGCATCCACTGCGTGCTTGCTGGCGCAATAGACGTTGCCCTTGGGGTACACCTCCTTGCCCGCCACGCTGCCGATGTTGATGATGTGCCCGGTGCCACGCGCGATCATGCCGGGGATCACCGCGCGGCCCACGTGCAGCAAGCCCTTCACGTTGGTGTCGAGCATGCGGTTCCAATCGTCGAGGCTGCCATCTTGAATCGAGTCGAAGCCGGCGGCAAGGCCCGCGTTGTTCACCAGTACGTCAATGCTCTTCCACTCCTCCGGCAACGAGGCGATGGCTTGCTCCACGGCGGCGTTGTCGCGCACATCGAAGTGCAAGGGATGGAGGATCGGCGGGCCTTCGACGGTTCCGTGCAAGCCTTCGAGTTCCTTGCGCAAGGCTTCGAGGCGTTCCTTGCGGCGGCCTGTGATGATCACGCGCCATCCTTCGGCAGCGAAGCGCCGCGCAGTGGCTTCGCCGAAACCGGAGGTGGCGCCGGTGATGAGGATGGTGGATGAGGGCATGTGGGCAAACCTATCATCCGCGATGGAACAGGGAATTCGCTGGCCTCAGCGCATGACCATCACCTTACTCACACTGCGCGTGCCATCAACGAAATCGACCTGCACGAAGTAGAAGCCATCTGGCGCGAAAGCCAGATCGAATGAGCCAGCAGCGTCCTCATACACGGCGATGCTTCGGCCTTGCTGATCGAGGATTTCAATCCGGTTGACGCGTGATTCGGATTCGATGGTGAAGCTTCCATTGCTCGGAACCGGGTAGATCCTCAGTCGGTGGCCTGCTTCCTGTTCATCGATCCCGACGAACTGCTCAGCGCCGCATGGGATGCCGTTCTTCTTGAAGTAGTTGATGTAATGAAGGTTGCTTACATACACGAGCTGCTGTCCCGGCCATTGTTGGATGAATTCCTGTGAGAACCAGTAGCCGCTGCCTAAGCCAAGCGTATGCGAACTAGAGGATTGCGGATTGGGGCCCATTCCGTTGGTATAGGGCGTCCAACACTGTCCAAAAGGACAAGGTGATGCGAGGTTGTCCGGGTCGAATTGGTATGACCAGAATAGCATGCCGCATCGTTCTATCTGTCGCATCGACCGGTGCATGCCGTGGAATGACTCGAACGGGATGGTTGCAATAGTGTCCCGCTTGGAATAAATGTTCACAACGGTTGATGTGAACGGCCCACCGGTATGGCTGAAGGAGGTCCGGCTCATGGTATAACTCACCGTGGAATCAGTCTCCAATCGCGAGAGCACCCGCTCGCGCAAGTAGTTCCATGTCAAAGTCTCAGGAAACACCGAGTATTCGGAGTGCCTGTACTGGACTTCATCTCCAACCTGATAGTCATGCACGACGGCCGGCGTGATCGTGTGCAATCCCACATGGTGGTTGCCGTCACCTATGGCGTTCAATCTACGCAACACGAGCGGAAATGAATCGATCTGGAAGAACTCGACCGTGCCGAGCATCTTTCCGATGGTCACAGGTGCATCATGAAGTTCTGATGTGATGCTATTGCCATTGGGGTCGATATGCACGATACGGTAGAATCTTGCCGAATCCGGAATGGTGATCAGGGTGGAGGTATCGGAGCCGAGGTAGCGAATCCCGAAGCGCTGAATAGGGTCGCTGAAGAACCAATTTGTGTCGGCTGGTGACTGTGGGAGCGTCAAATGGAGTGTATCGCCCAACGCAGTGCACAACTCGACCCCGTTCGGGAACGGCATGATTGACCGGCCGATCCACGACGGAGTAGTGGCTTCAAAGCAGTCAGGCCCGCCTAGGTAACCGCAGCCTGGGAAAGAACTGAAGGTGTCGTTGAGGGCGAAGTAGTTGAAGAGCGTTGTGTCTTCGCCGTTGCTCTGAACGCTATCGAGCAAGAGGCTGTGCATCCGGCTCGGTCCGGTTGGATCGGCGAATGCCCTGCGCATGCCGTAGGTGAACAGTCGGTAGTCCTGAGCGGTGGCATACAGTGGCAGGGAGAGCAAGGCTATGGATAGCAGGCGCGGCATGGCTCTTCGTGTCGAAAGCTAGGACATGGGGACCTGCCGAGTTGCTGCCTGCGAATCGAGCGGGTCAGCCCACCCACCTCGGCCACGCCAAGTACCACTTGGTCACAGGAGTACTCAGCGCCGCGACCCCCAGGTTGTCGCTGGCCTCAGCGATGTCGCGCAATGTGCCATCCTTGTAGCGCAGCTCGATGCGGTCGTTCGTCGGGTCGTAGGCGTTGTTGACGATTCTGCCGGTGATCACGAAGCGGTCGGCGCCGGCGAGATCGATCTTCAGGTGATCGGCCACGCGGCGTTTCAGTGCGGCGATGCGCTCCGTGTCCCAAGGTTCGTCCTGCAAGCGGATGTGCAGGTTATGGCGTTGCACCAGGTCCATGGCCAGGCGCGATAGCACGGTGTCCGGATGATCGCACCACACCTTCACGGCGCCCATCACATCGTGATCGTCGAGCTTCAGGAAGTCGGCCAGCACCGCGGGGTCTTGGAACGATGCACGGTCATGATCGGCCGCGAGGAAACGCATGAGCGCCGGCGACGCGAATACCGTCGTTCCATCGGTAGCCAGTTGCTTGGCACGGCGCAGCGTCTCCACGAGCATCATCTCGCAAGCCACCACGGCCTTGTGCAGATAGACCTGCCAATACATCAGCCGCCGCGCCACCAGGAACTTCTCGATGCTGTAGATCGCCTTCTCCTCCACCACCAGCTTGTCACCTACGACCTGCAGCATCTTGATGATGCGCTCGCCACCGATCACGCCCTCGCTCACGCCGGTGTAGAAGCTGTCGCGGTTCAGGTAATCGATGCGGTCCACATCGAGCTGGCTGCTCACCAGTTGGTGCAGGAAGCGTTTGGGATACTGATCGCGGAAGATGCGGATGCCCAGATCCAGCGCACCATTGAACTCTCGGTTCAACGCATCCATCACCAGCGCGCTCACGTCCTCGTGGCCGATGCCTTCCACCAGGCTGTGCTCCAGCGCATGGCTGAATGGCCCGTGCCCGACATCGTGCAGCAGGATGGCGATGGCGGCGCCTTGCGCTTCCTCGTCGGTGATCACATGGCCTTTCCCGCGGAGCGTGGCGATCGCTTCACCCATCAAGTGCATGGCCCCCAATGCATGATGGAAGCGCGTGTGCAGCGCACCGGGGTACACCAGATGCCCGAGCCCCAATTGCTTGATGTAGCGCAAGCGCTGGAACCACGGATGGTCGATCAGCGCCAGCACCTGCGCGTTGGGCACGGTGATGAAGCCGTAGATGGGGTCGTTGAGGATCTTCATTCCGCTTGTGCGGTTGGGTGTTGGAGGTTGATCGTAGGTTGTGGGTTGCAACCTTCAACCCTCAACCCGCTCAACCTTCAACCTCTCCAATACCTTCACGCCCCGAAAGTACAAGGCAACATCCGAGCGCATCGGCCGTTGGCCCTGCATGCGAACCTTCACCCAAGAACCCGCGGCGCCGAAAGGAGCCCTTATCCCGCACATGACCGCCAACATCCTCTGGGCCGACGACGAGATCGACCTGCTGCGCCCGCACGTGCTCTTCCTGCAAGGCAAGGGCTACAGCGTTGACACCGTGAACAACGGCCTCGACGCGGCCGAGCGCAGCCGCGAGAAGGAGTACGACATCATCTTCCTCGATGAGAACATGCCCGGCCTCAGCGGCTTGGAGACCCTCTCGCGCATCAAGGCCGACCGCCCGCACGTGCCCATCATCATGATCACCAAGAGCGAAGAGGAACGCATCATGGAAGAGGCCATCGGCGGCAAGATCAGCGACTACCTGATCAAGCCGGTGAACCCCAACCAGATCCTGCTCTCGCTGAAGAAGCACCTCGAAGGGCGTCGCCTGGTGAGCGAGAAGAGCAGCAGCAGCTATCAGCAGCAGTTCCGCCAATTGGCCATGCGACTTAGTGGCCGCTTGGGCACGGAAGAGTGGAAAGAGATGTATCAGGAACTCGTGCGCTGGGACCTGGAGCTCACCGGCAATCAGGATCCCGGCATGGCCGACATCCTGCGCAGCCAATGGGCCGAAGCCAACGAGCAGTTCAGCCGCTTCGTCGCCGATCGTTACCTCGATTGGCTCGCTGGCAAGGGCGACGATGCACCGTTGATGAGCCACCAGCTCTTCAAGGCCAAGGTGGCGCCGCTGATCGACGAGAAGCTCCCGCCGGATGGCGGGACGCCGCTCTTCCTCGTGCTCATCGACAACCTCCGCCTCGACCAATGGCGCGCGCTGGAGCCTGTGATCAGCGAGTTCTTCCGCATCGAGGAGCAAGGCCAGTTCTACGCCATCCTGCCCACCGCCACGCAGTACGCGCGCAACGCGCTCTTCGCCGGCATGATGCCCAGCGAGATCGAGAAGCGCTTCCCCGGCAAGTGGATCAACGAGGATGACGAGGGCAGCAAGAACGCGCATGAGGCGGAGTTCGTGGCGAATCAACTGCAGCGCCTCGGCAAGAACGTGAAGCACAGTTACCACAAGATCCTGAACCTCGCTGCGGGAAGGAAGCTCGCCGAGAGCCTCGACGAGCTCATGGGCAACCCGCTCAACGTGATCGTGTACAATTTCGTGGACATGCTGAGCCACGCGCGCACCGAGATGGAGGTGATCCGCGAGCTGGCCAGCGACGATGCCGCCTACCGCAGCCTCACCAAGAGCTGGTTCGAGCACAGCCCGCTCATCGACATCCTAAAGGGCATCGCCGAGCGCGGCGGCCGCGTGGTGATCACCACTGATCACGGCACCATCCGCGTCACCGATCCCAGCAAGGTGGTGGGCGACCGCAACACCAACAGCAACCTGCGCTACAAGCACGGCCGCAACCTCAGCTACGAGGACCGCGACGTGCTGGTGATCAAGGACCCCGTGAAGGCGCACCTGCCCAAGGCCAACGTGAGCACCACCTACATCTTCGCCAAGGGCGCGCGCTTCTTCGTGTACCCCAACAACTACAACCACTTCGTCACCTACTTCCGCGACACCTTCCAGCATGGCGGCATCTCGCTGGAGGAGATGATCGTGCCGTGGGCGGTGCTGAAGGCGAGGTAGGAAAGTTGAAGGTTGCCGATGTGTTGAGGGTTGCAGGTTGAGTGCACGCAACCGCTTTCAACCATCATCTTCGCCCGCGATGGCGGTCTATTTCAGCTTGCAGAGCGCTACTGATGCGCAGGTCATAGGACAGGAACTCCTGACCGCGTTTCCCCGCGCCCGCGTCTTCGCCCTCCACGGCGAGCTCGGCGCAGGTAAGACCACATTGATCAAAGGCTTCTGTGCGGCGCTGGGCGTGAAGGACCAGGCCAGCAGCCCCAGCTTCGCCATCGCGAATGAGTACCGCGCGGCCAGCGGCGATCCCGTTTACCACTTCGACCTGTACCGCCTGAAGGTCGCCAGCGAGTTGGAGGGCATCGGCTTCACCGAGTACATCGACAGTGGCGCCTACTGCTTCATCGAATGGCCGGAGCTGGCGGAAGGCCTATTGCCGGAGGGCGTGGTGCACCTGCGCATCGCAGAGCAACCGGATGGCGCGCGCGTGATACATGTGGAGGCTTGAGGCCTCTGCGGCGCAGGTGCAGCGGTCCGTGGACCGCGGCCCACAGGTGTTCGCTGTCAGTAGCGGCCTGCTCGTGGAGTGGCCGGTTGGCCTACGCCCCCTTCCCGTGGCATTGCTTGTACTTCTTGCCGCTCCCGCAAGGGCAGGGCTCGTTGCGGCCGGGCTCCTTCTCCACGCGCACGGGGGCGATGGGCTGCCGTGGTCCCTGCGGAGGGAGGGGTCCGCGCGGCATGGCGCCGCCGGGCGCAGGCGCCTGAGCGCGTGAAGGGCCTTGCTGCGCCACGTCGGTGCGGCTGGTCTGCAGGCGCTGCTGCGGCGCGCGCGGCGCCTGGGCCTCTTGCACCTGGGGCTGGGCGCTGGGCAGACCGGCCCGCGCCAGGAAGCCGATCACCTCGCCATTGATGCGCTCCATCATGGCCTTGAAGAGGTTGAAGCTCTCCAGCTTGTAGATCAGCAGCGGGTCCTTCTGCTCGATGGCGGCGTTCTGCACGCTGCGGCGCAGCTCGTCCATCTCACGCAGGTGCTCCTTCCATTCGTTGTCGATGATGGAGAGGGTGATGTACTTCTCGATGCTGTTGCCCAGCTCGCGCCCTTCGCTCTTGTAGCACTTCTGCAGGTGCGCCACCACCTGCATGGTCTTGATGCCATCGGTGATGGGCACCACGATGTTCTCGTACTGCGCGCCCTGGTTCAGGAACACATCGGTGATCACGGGCATGGCCTGCGCGGCGGTGCGCGCCATGTGGCGGTCGTAGGTGGCCATCACGGCCTCGTAGGTCTTGTCCACCACCTCATCGGCCTTCGCGCGCCTGAAGCTGTCGGCGTCGAAGGGCGATTCCGCGCTGAACTTGCGGAAGAGCTCGAACTGGAAGCCCTCGAAGTCGCCCTGCTCATGGAACTCGGCCACGGTGCCGCTCACCACGTCGTGGAACATGTTGAGGATGTCGAGCTTGAGGCGCTCGCCGAAGAGGGCGTTGTGCCGGCGCTTGTAGATCACCGTGCGCTGGCTGTTCATCACGTCGTCGTACTCCAGCA
>CAZFBP010000036.1:15801-16969 GCA_964517255.1 uncultured Chryseobacterium sp. | reverse complement strand
CGGTCCATCGGCGTGATGTAATCGCTGGTCATGCTCCGGTAGCGGCCGCTGGTGATCGGGAAGCGCAGGCCGATGGCCTTGAGCATGTCGCCGCAAAGCGCGATGAGGCGCACGAGCGGGTGGGGGATGTAGCGCACGCGCTTGCCCACTAGCTGCTTCGAGACCTCCTCCACCCATTCCTTCAGGTCGAAGGGCTGATCGCCCACGTAGAGCGCGCGGCCATGCACGCGCGCGGCGGGCGCCTCCAGCATGCGCATGATCTGCCACACCACATTGCCCACATAGCCGTACGAGCGCACCACACGCTGCCGGCCCGGATGGAAGTAGAGCCCCTTGCGCATCACCTTGAAGAGCATGTCGCGGTAACGCAGGCTCCACGGCCCCCAGATCGTCGTGGGGCGGATGAGGACCCACTCGCACGCGAGATCCGCCTCGCGCGTGATCATCTCCGTGCGCCGTTTCGATTCGCCATAGACGGTGAAGGGCTTGTAGTCGAGATCGTCCTTGGGCTGGTAGCCCGCCTCGCACACGAACTGCGTGCTGGTGACGATGATGCGCCGCACGCTCGGGCACTGCTTCACCGCATCGAGGAGAATGCGCGTGCCCTCGTGGTTCTGGCGGTAGGCGTCCAGCTCGTTCTCCTCCGTATCCGTGCGCGCGGCGAGGTGTACGATGTGCGTGGGAGCGAAGCCAGCCAGCTCGCGGGCCATGGCCGCGCCGTCCAGGATGTCCGCTTCGCGCCAGTACGGCTTGTGCGCCGGATTCAGCGGCGGGTTCCAATCCAGGTTCACCACCGCGATGCCTTCAGCCAGCACGTGCTCCATCAGGTTGGTGCCGATGAAGCCGGATCCTCCGGTGATGAGCAGGCGCATCCCCTCCTTCATGCCAATGCCGCGAGTTCGTCCTCCATGCGCCGATGAAAGGCCTCCAACGTGAATCGTTCCTCGAAGATGCGTCGTCCGGCCTCACCCATGCGGCGCCGAAGTTCGGGTTCGCGCGACAGGATCAGCAGTTTCTCCGCCACTGCATTCGCATCCTTCACAGGAACGAGGTAGCCGTTCACGCCGTCCTCCACCACCGATGGGATGCCGCGCCACCGCGTGCTCACCACCGGCTTCGCGAATTGCATCGCCTCCACCAGCACCAGCCCGAAGCTCTCCGCCTCGAA
>CAZFBP010000036.1:0-15701 GCA_964517255.1 uncultured Chryseobacterium sp. | reverse complement strand
TTGCCCAGGGCGAATTTGCCCACGCTGCCCATGTCGGCACTGAAGGCCATCCGCACATGGAAGAGGCGAATCCTGGAGTAGCGCCCGTGCAGCAGGGCCTCGATCATCACGGCCTGGCCGCCGTGCGGGGGCGGGGTCTGGCCCACCACCAGGATGCGCAAAGGCTTGCCTTGGCCGGTCACGCCGCCAAAAGTACCCGGGCGGGCACGGGCGGCAGGGCGAAGGGCAGACTTGATTCAACAAGCGGCCGTGAGCGTTCGTCGGAGTGGTTGGGAGTTCGTCGGGCGGTGCCGGAGGCCGGTCGAGAATCTTGAACATGGCCCGCGCGCACGGGGTTGAAGGCCCCAGATCAAGCCCCCATGCGCCATTTCAACCCTCGCAAGCCGCTCTTCATCGCCGCCGCGCTCTGCTCCTTCGCCTTGCGCGCGGCCACCTACTACGTGTCGCCCACCGGCAACAACGCCAACAACGGCACCAGCCAGGCCACGGCATGGCAGACCATCGACCGGGTGAACCAGATCAACTTCAACCTGCAGCCCGGAGACAGGATCCTCTTCCAGCGCGGCGGGGTCTATCGCGGCAAGCTCAGCATCAACAGCAACGGTACGGCCAGCAATTACATCGAGATCGGCGCATACGGCACCGGCGCCAAGCCCGTGATCAGCGGCAGCGTGGCCGTGACGGGTTGGGTGCCCCACAGCGGCAACATCTGGCGCGCGCCCATGGCGCAGGCCGTGAAGCAGCTCTACGTGAACGGCGCGCTTCAAACCATCGCTCGTTTCCCCAACACCGGCTGGCTGCGTGTGGACAATGCCACCGCCACCAGCCTCACCGACAGCGAGCTCACGCAGCCCACCGGCCACTGGAACGGCGCCACCGCCGTGATCCGCACCACCAACTGGAGCTACGACACCGCGTTTGTGTCGGCCTTCAGCGGCAGCACCCTCACGCACACCAGCACGGGCAACCCCTTGGGCAGCATGCAATGGGGTTACTTCCTGCGCAACAAGCTGTCCCTGCTCGACGCCCCCGGCGAGTGGTTCTACGACAGCGCCGCCGGTCAACTCTACTTCTGGTGCCCCAGCAACGCCGATCCGAACAATGTGCTCGTCGAGGCCGCCGTGCTCGACAACGGCGTTTATCTGAGCTGGCAACGCCACCACGTGCGCATCGATGGCATCGCCTTCCGGCACCAGCACACCGCGAGCCTGCGCCTCTCCGGCACCTCCGATCTGGAGGCCATGAACCTCGACTTCAGCGACACCTGGCAGGCCATCCTCAGCACCGGCAACAACCAGAGCTTCCACCACCTCGACGTGCAGCGCACCTGGGCCACCGGCATCGCCCTGCTCGATAACAACACCACGCTGCACCATTGCACGCTCACCGACATCGCCGTAGTGCCGGGCCTGGGCGAGCAGAACATGGGCTACCTGGGCATCCGCATGAACGGCTCCGGTGTCAGCGTGACCGATTGCCATTTGCAGAACGTGGGCTACGCCGGCATCGCCGTCACCGCCAACGCCATCGTGGAGCGCAACGTGGTGATCAACAGCATGGCCATCCTCAACGACGGCGCTGGCATCACCTTCGACCAGACCGATGGCGCCGTCATCCGCGACAACATCATCCGCGACCTCAACGGCGACGTGGAGAGCAGCGCGATCGGCTGGGTGAATTCCGTGCCCATGTGCCACGGCATCTACTTCGGCAACGTGTACAACAAGAACATCACCGTGCAGCGCAACACCGTGATGAACTGCAAGGGCGCAGGCATGCACGTGGACCACACCATGGTGAACAGCGGCAACCAGATCAAGGACAACGTGCTCTTCAACAACACCATCCAGCTCAGCATCAGCGACGCCAGCAACTACAACGGCCCCGGCGCCACCGCCCCGTACTACGTGCCCGCCTTCAACAGCATCTACAGCGGCAACGTGATGTACAGCCTGAGCAAGGACCAGCTCTGCATGCGGCAGTACATGGTGAACAGCCCCAATTGGGTGGACTACGGCACCTTCACCAACAACCGCTACTTCAGCCCTTACAACGACCGCAGCATCTTCGTGCACAACACCAACAGCGGCATCCCGCGCTACTTCACGCTGGAGAGCTGGCAGACGCAGACCAACGACGACGTGGGCAGCACGCGCAGCCCGCTCTACCTGCCCAGCATGGAGACCACCTCCGTGCTGGCGGCCAGCACGGTGCCAAACGGCTCCTTCGGCAGCAACGTGAACGGCTGGACCGGATGGCCGAGCCAGGGCGTGATCACGCACAACACCCAGCGCCTCGACAACGGCTGCCTCAAGGTGAGCTTCACCAACAACAGCACTTACAACACGCACAACCTCAACCACAGCAGCGCCATCGGCGTGCAGCAGGGCAGCTGGTACCGCATGCGCTTCAGCGTGGTGGGCGATGTGACGGGTGAACTCACCGTGGGCTTCAAGGCCAACAGCCAGCTGGGCAATCCCTATCGCGTGGGCGAGCGCGTCTATCCGTTCGACGGCAACCGCCGCGACGTGGAGCATTACTTCCAGAGCGACCTCACCGATCAAGGCGTGTGCATGTTCACTAGCAGCTACACCGGCGGCATCTACTACCTCGATAACGTGTCGTTGGAGCGCGTCAACGCCGTGCCGGTGGATCCCTTCGAGCGGCAGATCATCCTGGTGAACGAACTGGCGGTGCCGCAGGACTTCGAGCTCACGGGCTGCTGGAGCGACGTGGACGGCACCTTGATCCACGGCACCATCACGCTCTCGCCCTACCGCTCCATCATCCTGGTGAAGGAAGCAGATGATTCGTGCCTGAGCACCGGAACCGAAGAGCCTGCGGCCGTGGCCACTGCCGATGGGGCCTTGCGCGCCTTCCCGAACCCGGCCCAGCGCGGCGGCGCGGTGGATGTGGTGCTGGCGAGCGAGCAGGCGGCCGACCTCCGCCTCGTGAACGTGCAGGGCCAGCTCATCTGGACCGGCCGGACGCAGGCCGGACGCGCGCGCATCCAAACGAGCGCTGGCATCGATGCCGGCACCTACATGCTCATCGTGGAGCAGGAAGGCGTGCGGTCCCAGCAACGCATCGTGCTGCTTTGATCGAACTGTAGAAGATTGGTGAGGCCCGCCCATGAGCGGGCCTCGCTCACGAGAGCAGGCCCTTGCGCTCGGCAGCACCGCGCACGCACAAGGGCGCCAGCATGGCGAAGAAGATGGCGTGGCCCAGGTCCGTGCCGTAGCAGAAGATGTCGATCTGCCAGATGAAGAGCATGTAGCACAGCCCGGCGAACACGGGCGCCTGCGCGGTGCCGCGCAGGTACTCGCTGCGGTAATGCGAGAAACCCTTCCAGAACAGCGCGTAGAGCAGTCCGATGCCCAGCAGGCCCTGCGCCAGGATCACCTCGGCGAAGGTGCTGTGCGAATGGAAGTTGTGGCTGTCCGGCACGCCCCACAGCCTCGCCACATCGTCGAAGAGGCGGATCGTGTAATGGCCCTTGTAGCCCATGCCCAGCAACAAGCCCCGACGGTCGTTGGTGATCCAATCGCCCACAGCGTACCAGATGTAGCTGCGCCCGTTGAAGGAGGTCACGTCCTCCTTGCTCACGCGCCCCAGGATGGCGGCGAAGAATGGCATGCTCACCACCTGGTACACCAGCAGCGCGAAGCTCAGGAGCAGGGGCAGGGTGAAGAGCGAGATGGTGTAGAGCCCCTTGGCGATCTTGATGGCCCTGGTGAGGAAGAGCACGAAGAGCAGCAGGAAGATCATGGTGGAGAGGCGGCTGTTCACCTTCAGCATGAAGTAAAGCGCCACCAGCAGGCCCAGCACCGCCAGCGCGGTGGCCACGGGCCGCTGCGCCGCGTGCCGCATGCGCACGATGAGCATGAGCGCCCAGATGCTCAGCAGGTGCGCCCCGGTGTAGAGCCCGCGCAGGAAGGGGAAGTTGGCGCGGCCCTCGAAGCTGTGGCCCACCGCCGATACGCCACCCAGGTAGCCCAGCACGTTGAGGGCCAGCAGCGCGCTGAGCGCGAGGAAGAGGATGTCGCCGAAGTCGAATTCGGGATCGTGCCGGTTGTGCGCGCAGACCACCATGGCGGCCAGGAAGGGCGCGGCGTAAACCAGGCTGCTGAAGAGGGCGTTGCCCAGTTCCACGCCGGGGATGCCGTTGCGCAGGGCCACGAACTGCGAGAGGGCCAGCGTGCCGATGTAGGCCATGCACAGCCAGAACAGCGGCTTGATGGAGCGGCCGATCCGGTGGCTGTACACGGCATCGATCACGTGCAGCAGCAGGATCGCGAGGAAGGGCGCCACCATCACGATGAAGCCTTTGGAGAGGCCGCTCTTCACGCCGTAATAGCTGCCGTACCCGAACACCGGGAAGGCCGCTATGTAAAGCGCGTTGAAGAGCTGGCTCTTGCGGATCATGGCCTCGGCGTTTCAGTGCCCATCGCGCCCCAGCAAGCGCTTCACGCGGAGCTTCAGTCGGTCCTTGGCCGTGGTGCCGATGTAGCGCTTGAAGTAGGCGAGGTCGCGCGCGGCATCGGGCATGATGAAGCGCGGATGCCGCAGCGGGAAGTCGATGTCACGCGCCGTGCGCTTGTTGCGCGGGTCGGCGAGGCTGGTGGTGTGCGTGCCGTCGGTGCCGAAGCCGATGTTGTCGATGAGGTTGGTGGCGGGCAGGATGTTGAGCCCGTGGTTGGCGATGCGCGTGATGTCGAGCTGATAGCTCCAAGAGTTCATGATGCCCGCGTGCACGCGCTCGAACATGATGCGCACATCGTGCTCCTCGTGCTCATCCAGGAAGAAGCTAGGGAGCAACGGGCTGCCGCGCAGCGCGGGCCATTGTCCCATGTCCACATCGTAGTGCTTCCAAACCCGGCGCCAGCTGGCCCAGCCCCACGGTGCGCCATAGCCGTGCGCGCTGAACCAGTAATCGCCGTCGGTGGCCACGGGCCAGTCCTCCATGAGGTTGTTGCCCATGATCACCCAGATACGCTCGTCGTGGCGGTAGCGCGAGAGCATGTCCTGCGCGAAGCGGAAGAACGATGGCACGGGCAGCGTGTCGTCCTCCAGCACGATGCCCTCCTCCTCGTGCGCGAAGAACCAGTCGATGGCCGAGCTCACGCCCTTGCGCAGGCCCATGTTGTGCTCGTTGAAGCGCGTACGCACCTCGCAGGGCCAATCCACCTCCTTCGCCAGCGCGCGCACTTCTTCGCAGCGTGCGGTCTCATCGATCGTGCGCGGGCCGTCGGCGGCGAAATAGAGGCGCGGCGGACGCGCGGCGCGCACGGCCTCGAAGACCTGGCGCAGCGGCCCCACGCGATTGAAGCCGATGAGCAGCACGGCGGTGTCCAGGCGGAAAGCGGTGTCAGCGGCCGTCATGGATGGGCGGGTTCACGATGTTGTTGCGGTGGAAGAGGGCGAAGTCCTGCACGAGGCTCACGGCATGGCGCGCCACGTCCTTGGGCCCGGCGAACTCATCGAGGAACCGGTAGAGGAAGAGCAGCAGGGCATCGCGCCGCCGATGCGCCATATCCTGCGCGATGTTGCCGTAGCGGTCGTACGGAAGGATCTCGATGCACCCGCCAGCGAGCGCTGAGGGCAGCAGCATGTTGCTGCCGTGCACGCCGATGGCTGCGTGGCTCGAGGCGTACGCGAGGCACCATGCACGCTCGGTGTCGGCGTTCAGTGCGCGCGTGCGCAGGTCCTCCAGGCCATCCGGCACAGGCCGTGGATCGCCCAGCCCCACGATGGCGCCGGTGGCGTGAGGCAGTGCTTGCCTGATGCGCGCGAAGGCCGAGAGCGCCATGCGGCGCTGGTCCCAACGGAAGTACGCATCGGCCAGGCCGCCTAGACCCACACGGCGCATCGCACGGTGCTTCCACTTGTGCAGGGGCGTACGGTACCAGAGCCTGTCCTCGCGCAGCACCAGGGTGAAGCGCGGCGGCAACTCCGCGAAGCGCTCAATGGGGAAGGGCGCCACGCCGGTGAAACGCTCGATGTCGAGCCCTGCTTTGTCCGGATGCGCGTAGCCGCGCCCCAGCCACACCTCATCGAAGTCGTGCAGGAAGGCCTGCACCTGCCGGTCGATGCTGCGGTGCCAGCCATGCGCCTGGCTCAGCTTCTGGTCCACCAGCCACACTTCGGCCACGCCCTTCGGCACCAGCCATTCGAACGAGCGCGGGATCAGGAGCACCAGGCCCAGGTCGGGGTGCGCGTCCAGGTAATGCTGCGCGTTCCACAGCTTCAGCAGCACATGGCCGTAGAGGAAATCGAGCGTGTTCAGGAGCACCACGCGCTCGCATGCGCGCAGCACGCGTCGCTCGATGCGCACCTCCGCGTCGCTCGGCGCGCGAAAGCCGTTCATCAGCGGTGCATGCACCCAGCCGCTCACCTGCTTCGGGTTGTGCAGCTGGCCATCATCCGCGCCGATGGCCACATCGTAATCCACTGCGAAGCCCACGGGCAGGTCGTGGTAGAAGCGGTAGCCACATGCGCGGCATTTGTACTCGCCCAGGATGTGGATGCCGGGGAAGACCGCTCCCAGCGATGCCGGCCCATGGGCGCCGCACTTCGGGCAGCAGCGCTCCGCGAAGAGCGATGGCTTCAAGGGCACCAGATGGCGGGATGGGGCGGTCATGCGGCGCGGTGGAACTTCCAGAATGTGACGATGCCCAGGAGCATGAGGCGCAGGTTCTCGCGGGTGCGCTTGAAGAGCAGGTCGAGGGCGAAGATGCTCACGAGGAAGGAGATGATGGTGGCCCAGATGGCGCCTATGGAGCGGTGTTCGGGAATGAGGAGCCAGTTGATGCCGATGTTGAGCGCCACGCCCACCGCGGCGGTGAAGAGCGAGTAGCGGAAGAGGCCCTCGTTGGTGATGAAGCCGCGCTTGCCCGTGCCCATGTTGGTGAAGAACAGGCGGATGGCGAAGAGGCTCAGCAGGCCGCCCGCAGGCGCGAACTCCTCGCCGAAGAGCAGCACCACGATGGGCTCGGCGAGCAGGTAGAGCGGCACGGCGGTGATCAGGAAGAGGCCGAACATGAGACGGTACTGGTTGAGCAGGCGATCGGCGTAGAGCGCGTGGCTGATGGCCTTGGCCTTGGTGATGGCTGGCGCGAGCGAGGCCTGAACGATGACGGGGAGGAAGCCGAGTGCCTCCACCATGCGCAGCGCCACGCTGTACTGGCCCACTTCGGCGAAGGCGGCCTCCTCGCCATCCTGCGCGGTGAGCAGGTCCTTGATCATCACTTGATCGATCCGGGCCTGCACGTAGAGCGCCATCCCGAAGATGAGCATGGGCCACGATTCGCTCATTAGGTGCATCACCGTGGCACGGCTGATCCGCCACGCGCGCCAATGCGATCCGGCGCGATGGAGCACGAGCAGGTAGCCCGCCGTGAGCACCATCGTCTCCAGCACGTACATCCACGCGAAGCCGATCAATGCGGCGCGCCCTTCCACCGCTCCGGTGTGCACGGCCCAGGCCAGCGCCAGCTTGGCCACGGTGCTGATGATCACCTGCGCCATCTGCACGCGCGCCACCGGGGCGGCCTTCACCTGCGACATGAACCATTGCTCCACGACCCCGAATGGCCGCAGCAGCTCAGCCGAGGCGATCACCACGATCAGCGTCACCGTTAGGCCGTCCATTCCCTTGAGCAGGGAGCCCACCGTGGCCAGCACCACGAGGGCGAGCGCGCCGAAACCCTTGAGCAACGCCGCGCTTCCTAAAAGCTCGTCGCGCTTCTCCGGGCTGCGCACCAGGTCGCGCACCAGGATCTCATCGATGCCCATGGCGCCCAAGGCGAAGAAGAGGCCGACGAAGCCAGTGGCGTAGTTGAGCTGCCCGAAAAGCTCTTCGCCCAGCGCGCGCGCCACCACCACGCCGGTGAGCAGCACCAGGCCCAGACGGAGCATGCGCTCCACGAAGAGCCAGGAGATGTTCTTCAGGACCTTCCGCGCGCCTTCGGATGCGAGCATGCGCGCCTACTTGGTGTAGTAGCCGTAGCCGTTGCCCTTCTCGGCCTTCATGTCGTTGAGGAGCAGGTCCACGCGGCCCACCTTGCCGGAGGCGGCCATCTCGTTCACGGTGCGCAGCGCGCCACGGCGGGTGAAGCGCTCGCGCACCACGTAAAGCGTGATGTCGAGGTGGCCCATGAGCACCACGAACTCGCTCACCAGGCCCAAGGGCGAGGAGTCCACGATGATGTGGTCGTAGCGGGCGCGCATCTCGCGCATCAGCTCGGCCATGCGCGGGCTCTCGGCCAGCTCGCCGGGGTTGGGCGGTATGGGGCCAGCCGTGATCACGTCCAGGCCGGGCACATCGGAGGGCACGATGACGTCGGTGTGCACGGCCTCGCCGATCAGCCAGGTGCTCAGGCCGGGGCCATCGGGCAGCTCCAGGGTGCGGGCCACGTTGGGGCGCCGCATGTCGGCATCGATCAACAGCACGCGCTTGCCGGAAAGGGCCATCACGGTGGCCAGGTTCACCGCGCAGAAGGTCTTGCCCTCGCCGCTGGTGCTGCTGGTGAAGCCGATCACCTGGCGCGGCGCGTTGGCGTTGAGGTATTGCAGGTTGATGCGCGCGGTGCGGAACGACTCGGCGAGGAGGCTCTTGGGCTCGTTGGGCATCACGCGCTTTCGCTTGCTGGCCGGGATCTGCGCGAGCACGGGCAGCGCTGTGGCGCGCTTGAGCTCATCGAGGCTGCCGATGCGGTCGTTGAAGAAATCGAGCAGCACGATCAGCAGCGCGGGCAGCAGCAGGCCGATGAAGAGCGCGCCGCCCAGGATCGTCTTCTTGTCAGGGCCGATGGCGCCGCCCAAGGCCATGCGCGCCTCATCCACCACCTCCTTGTCCACCTGGTCGCTGGCGATGGCGATGCCGGCCTCGGCCTTCTTCTCCTGCAGGTAGGTGTAGATGCCTTCGCTGAGGTTCAATTGGCGCTGCTTGATGCCGAGCTCCATCTCTTCGCGCGGGATCTGGCCCAGCTGGAAGCTGATGCCGTTGATGCGCCGGCTGAGCTCGTCGTAATCGATCTCCGTGCGCTCCACCAGGCTGGCCGCTGTCTGCTCCAGGGAGGAGGTCAGGTTCTTCAGCCTGCGCCCCATGGCAATTGTGGTGGGGTCGTCCTTGGTGCCCGCCACCACGCTGCGGGCGGCGATGTCTGCGCTGAGCTTGGTGATCTCCAGCACGAGGTTGTTCAGCACGGGATCGTCGATGCCGCTCGACGAGGGCGGCGGCACATTGCGCATGTCGCTCTGCGAGCGGATCTTGTCCAGCACGCTCACGCAATACGTGCGGCGGCGCTGCACCAGGCTGCGCTCGTTCTCCAGACGGCTGCGCTCCTGGGCGAGCGCATCGGCAGCGCCGGCGGGGTTGAGTCCCGTGGTGTTGCGCGTGCCGGTCACCGCCACCTCGGCGCGCTTCAGCGAGTCGCCCACCACCCCGAGCTGCTCATCGATGAAGGCGATGGTGCGCCAGCCCTTCTGCTGCTGCTTGTGCAGTGCCGCTTCGATGAAGGCCTGCATCAGGGTGTTGATGTAGGCGATGTCCTTCTCCGGGGTGCTGCCGGCCATGGAGAGCGATATCACGTGGCCATTGTCCTCGGGCTCGCTCACGCCCAGGCGGCTGCCGTAATTCATCACCAGGCCGTCGAGGCTGTTGATCTGGAAGAAATAGTCCACATCGCCGCGGTACTGTCGGTCGTCGGGGAACTCGATGTGGAAGCTCAAATGCTCGCCCACGAAGGGCTCGCCGATGCGCGCGGTCTGGTCCAGCTTGTACTCGGCCACGAACTCCTGGAGGAACTCCTGCTTCTGCACGTTGTAGAGGCGCACATTGCTGGCCTCGGCGGTCACGCGGTAGGTGCCCGCCGCGCGGTCCACTCGCACATGGATCGGGACGCCCGCCACTTGCACGCTCACCGAGTCGAGGGCCACGCGGAAGGGCGGGAAGATGTAATGCTCCTGTGTGAGGAAGCGGTGGGTGGTGTGGTAGCTCACGCCGAAGTCGAGCCGGTTGAGGGCCTTCACCACCATGCTGCGCGAGGTGAGCAGGGCGATGTCGTCCTCGAGCTGTGAGCTGCCGCGCACCAGCGACATGCCCTTGAGGAAATCCTCCTTGGGCGCGCCGAAGCCGCGGTTGCCCTCGCCCATGAGCATGCGGGCGCTCACCATGAAGGTCTTCGGGGTGGTCTTCAGGTGGGCCACGCCCAAGGCGCCGGCGATGCCGCACGAGATGGCGAACCACCACCAGCGGCGAAGGATCTTGCGCGTGACGAGGCGCAGGTCGATGATGTCGGTGGCGGGTGCCGCCATGCCTATTGGGTGTTGGTCTTGATCACGGTGAAGACCACGGCCGCGGTGCTCAAGGTGCTCAGGATGATCGCGAGGATCTCCAGGTTGAGGCGTCCGGGCCGTGCGCCGAGGTTGGGCACATAGATCACGTCGTTCGGCAACAGGTAGTAGTACTCCGAGCGCAGCACGTCGGTGGTGCTCAGGTCCACGTAGAGCGCCTGCACGCCCCTGTCGCTCTGGCGCATCAGGGTCACATGGCTCTTGTCAGCGAGCTCCACGGGCCCGCCGGCCAGGCTGAGGGCATCGAGGATGGTGATCTGGTTGTTATAGACCATGTAGGTGCCGGGCCGGCCCACGGCGCCCAGCACGCTCACGCGCCAATTCACCATCTTCAGGATCACGGTGGCGTTGGTGAAGTACTCCTTCACCTTGCGCTGCACCAGTTCCTGCGCCTCGCTCACGGTGAGGCCCAGCAAGGCCACCTTCCCCACCTGCGGCAGTTGCACATTGCCGCTCTTGTCGATGGAGAAGCCGTTCACGTACATCGAGGCATCGGTCACGCCCATGCCGCCGCTCGGCCCTTCGATGTTGAAATAGCGGTGCGTCTGGTCATCGAGGCCCAGTACACGGATGCTCAGCACATCGTTCACCTGCAGGCGGTACTCGAACTTCTGGTTCTCGAAGAGCTTGCTGGCCCCCGGCGTGAGCGAGGGGTCGTTGAGGTAGTTGACGCTGCGGCGGCTCACGCACGAGGCCAGCAGGGGCATGGCCAGCGCGAGCAGGAGCTTGGTGGATGTTCGCATCGGGATCGGCGCTGCCCGCGCCGTTTTAGGACGGCCAAAAATAGACGGGGCGCACGGCGACTCGCGGCATCCCGACGATTCGCCATCAACGATCGCCCGGTGGCAAAGGCGGTTCGTCCGTTCAGCCCTTCAGCACGCCGCGGCTGATCACGATGCGCTGCACCTCGCTGGTGCCCTCGTAGATCTGCGTGATCTTGGCGTCGCGCATCAGGCGCTCCACGTGGTACTCCTTCACGTAGCCGTAGCCGCCATGCACCTGCACGGCTTCCACGGTGGTGCGCATGGCCACCTCGCTGGCGAAGACCTTGGCCATGGCGCTGGCCTGGTCGTAGTTCAGGTGCTGGTCCTTCAGCCAGGCGGCTTTCAGGCACAACAAGCGCGCGGCTTCGATCTCCGTGGCCATGTCGGCCAGCTTGAACGCGATGGCCTGGTGCTCGCTGATGGCCTTGCCGAAGGCCTTGCGCTCCTTGCTGTAGGCGAGGGCGAGCTCGTACGCGCCGCTGGCGATGCCCAGGGCCTGCGAGGCGATGCCGATACGACCGCCGCTCAGGGTCTTCATGGCGAAGGTGAAGCCGAATCCGTCGGCGCCGATGCGATTGGCCTTGGGCACCTTCACATCCTGGAACATGAGGGTGTGGGTGTCGCTGCCGCGGATGCCCAGTTTGTCCTCCTTGGCTCCCACCACGAAGCCGGGCATGCCCTTCTCCACGATCAGGCAGTTGATGCCTTTGTGGCCCTTCGCCGCATCGGTCTGCGCCATCACCAGGTAGGTGCTCGCGCTGCCGCCGTTGGTGATCCAGTTCTTCGTTCCGTTCAGCAGGTAGTGGTCGCCCATGTCGATGGCCGTGGTGCGCTGGCTGGTGGCATCGCTGCCTGCTTCGGGCTCGCTCAGGCAGAACGCGCCGATCACCTCGCCCTTGGCCAATGGCACCAGGTACTTGCGCTTCTGCTCCTCGTTGCCGAACTGCTCCAGGCCCCAGCACACCAGGCTGTTGTTCACGCTCATCACCACGGAGCAGCTCGCATCGATCTTGCTGATCTCCTCCATCGCCAGCACATAGCTGATGGTGTCCATGCCGCCGCCGCCGTACTCCGGGCTCACCATCATGCCCAGGAAGCCCAGCTCGCCCAGTTGCTTGATCTCATCCTTCGGGAAGCGCTGCTCGCGGTCGCGGTCGATCACGCCGGGCTTCAGCACGTTCTGCGCGAAATCGCGCGCGGCATCGCGCACGGCCAGCTGCTCTTCGCTGAGTTCGAAATTGAGGCCGACGAGCGTATCGGTGGCATTCATGGCTGGGGGGTTCTGAAGGGATGGCGAAAGTACACGCCGGCCGGTGTCCGCTGGTCCTGCGACCCGCATTCTGCTTATTTCATTCAACATCCTGCATTCTGAATTCTTCATTCCTCATCCACCTCTCGATTCCGCGCGGATCAGGCTTCATTGGTTCCTTTGCCCTCCGCCTCAACGAAGCACCTTGGCGGATAAGACATGCCCACTTACCGCGCGCTTGGAATCATGAGCGGCAGCTCGCTCGACGGGCTCGACCTCGCGCTCTGCGCCTTGCGCCTCCATCGCGGCCAGTGGTCCTTCCGCATCGAACGCGCGAGGACGATCCCTTACAGCGCAGCCTTGCGCGCACGGTTGCTGAACGCCATGCAAGGCAGCGCCTTCGGATTGGCCCGGCTCAATGCAGACCTCGGCGACTTCATCGGCCGGGCGAGCAAGCGCTTCCTCCACGGCGAGTGCGCTGACTTGATCGCCTCGCACGGGCATACCATCTTCCATCAGCCCCAACTCGGCTTCAGCACGCAGATCGGATCCGGTGCGCGCATCGCGGCGATTACAGGCGTCACCACGGTCTGCGACTTCCGCAGCGCCGACATCGCGCACGGCGGACAGGGCGCGCCGCTGGTGCCCATGGGAGAGAAGCTGCTCTTCACCAAGCACAAGGCCTTCCTCAACATCGGCGGCATCTGCAACATCAGCCTGCATAACGCGAGGAGCGTGGTGGGCTACGACGTGTGCATCGGCAACCAGGCGTTGAATCATCTGGCCGCTGAAGCGGGAAGGTCTTATGACCGCAATGGCGCCATCGCGCGCTCTGGATCGGTCGATCAGGGCTTGCTCAAGCGCCTCAACGCGCTTCCCTTCCATCGGAAGGGCCCGCCAAAGTCGCTTGGGCGCGAATGGTTCGAGGAAGGGATGCGCCCCTTGCTCGAAGACCCAGGCATCGCCTTGCCCGATCGCATGCGCACGGTGGTGGAGCACATCGCCATGCAACTCGCGAGGTCATTGAGCCCGGCGAAGGGCCCTGTGCTTGCAACTGGCGGCGGCGCGCGCAACGCGTTCCTGATGGAACGGATCACCGCGCACGCGAAAGCGCGCATCGAAGCGTCCGCGAGGGAAGTGGCGGACTTCAAGGAGGCGCTCGTCTTCGCGTTGCTGGGCGTGCTGCGCTTGCGCGGGGAAGTGAATGCGCTGGCGAGCGTCACGGGCGCGTACCGCGACACTGTGGGCGGCGCCGTGCATCTGCCTTGAAACGTCTCAGTCGAAACGGAGCGTGCCGTTGTCCCACCGTGCGCTTCGCACTTCATTCCGGCCCATGCCGATCCGCTCCATCATCGCTGCGAACGCCGCTGCATCCCCGCTCGTATGGACCTCGAGCCCGCCTTCGCCGCAGCGCGATGCGATGCCGCGCTCGTGCAGCAGGCGCTCCACCTGGCGGGCCACGGCAGGCGCCGGGTCGATCACGCGCACATCCGGCCCCACGATCCGCTCGATGAGCGGGCGCACGATGGGGTAATGCGTGCAGCCCAGCACCAGCGCGTCGATGCGGCGCGAGAGCATCGGCTCCAGCCACCCGCGCAGCATCTGCTCGGTCCTCGGCGAGTCGAACTCGCCGGCCTCGACCTGCTTCACCAATCCGGGGCAGGGCTGGTGCAGCACCTCCACGCCTTGGGCGAAGCGCTCCACGATGCTGGCGTACAGCGCGCTCTGGAAGGTGGCCACCGTGGCGATCACGCCCACCACGCCGGTGTGCGTGTGCTCCACGGCGGGCTTCACCGCGGGCTCCATGCCCACGAAGGGCACCTCGGGCCAGCGCTCGCGCAGTTCGGCGAGCGCGGCGGCGCTGGCGGTGTTGCACGCCACTACGATCAGCTTGCAGCCCTCGGCCAGCAGGGCGCTTGTGATCGCCACGCTGAACTCGCGCACCTCATCGAGCGATCGCGCGCCATACGGCATGTGCGCGTTATCGCCGAAATAGAGCAGGCGCTCCGCGTGGAGCGCCTGCCTGATCGCCGCTGTCACCGTGAGCCCACCGATACCGGAATCGAAGATGCCGATGGGTCGGGGCTTCACGAAGATCACGGAGTTGTGATGCCGAGCTTGGCCTTCACCAGGGGCATGATGTCCTCGCCCTTGTCGAAGTAGAGGATCAGGCCGGTGCTCACATCGAAGATGTAGGTGAAGCCCTTCTCATCGGCCACGTCCTTGATGGCCTGGGCGGTCTTCTCGATCATGGGCTTCAGCAGTTCCTCCTCCTGTTTCGCCAGGTCCTCCTGCGCCTTCTCCTGCGCGGCCTGGATGCGCTGTTCCAATTCGTTGATCTCGCGCACCACCATCTCCTTCTCGGTCTGGGTCATGGTCTCGGCCTTGGCCTGCGCATCGGCCATCTTGGCCTGGTACTCGGCGCCCATGGCCTTCAGGCGTTCATCCAAGGTCTTGGCGAAGGCCTGCATCTTCTCCTCGGCGCCTTTGCGCTCGGGAAGGGTGAGCAGCAGGCGCTGCCGGTCGATGTGGCCGAGCTTGGGGGCTTGCGCCAGCAGCGCGTTCGTGCCTGCGATGAGGAGCGCGAGAGTGAGGGCGAATCGTTTCATCTGCTTGGTCATGTTCTTCTATCGGGGTGGTTTCTGATCGCGGCCGCCGTCGGGTTGGGGGGGCGGTTCCTTTCCGCCATCCTTGCCGTCGTCCTTATTCTCTTCGGGGTCCTTGCCGAACTCCTCGTCCTGCACGGGTCCGGTGCCTTCCTTCTTTGGCCTGATGCCGAGCTTCTTCAGCACCTGGTCGCTCTTGTCGTACTTGTCGCTGGCGAAGAGCAGATTGTTGCCGTTCTGGCCGCCGATGTCGAAGATGGCCACGTAGCTGGTGCCGGCCACTTCCTTCACCGCGTTGTACACGCGCTCCTGGATCGGCTGGATCAGCTCCTGCCGTTTCTTGAAGAGGTCTCCCTGCGGGCCGAAGCGCTTCTTCTGCAGGTCGCGCGCGTCGCGTTCCTTGGATTCGATCTCCTCGAGGCGTCCGCGCTTCATCTCTTCGGTGAGCAGCACCGCCTCGGCGTTGTACGCGTCGCGCAGTCGCTTGATGGTCTGGTGGCGCTCATCGATGTCCTCCTGCCATTGCTTGCTCAGGCGGTCCAGTTCCTTCTGGGCCGTTTCGTACTCGGGCAGCTGGTCAAGGATGTACTTGGTGTTCACGAAGGCCACCTTCTGCGCGGTGGCGGGGGCGGCCATGAATGCCGCGGCCAGGAGGAGGAACAAGGTGCGCATGCGAGGGGCGTGAATGTAGGCGGCGGCGCTCAAAGCTCGCCAAGATCTATGCCG
>CAZFBP010000035.1:0-17368 GCA_964517255.1 uncultured Chryseobacterium sp. | reverse complement strand
CCGAAGGTGGGGAAGGTGATGGGGTCGATATGCATGTCCTTGGTGGGCGTGGCGGTGAGCAGGGTCTTGATGCGCTCCGGGTACGGCGGAAGCTGCTTGTCACCGCGCGCAAGGCCCGCTTTCACGCTGTCGGCGTGCGCGGCCATGGTGCGCATGAGCAAGGCCAGTTCGCTCGGCGGGGTGAGTTCCTGGGCCGCGGACCTGGAAGGTTCGCTGTCACTGCGTGCAGCGCACGCCAGGATGCCGAGCCCGAGGAGAGCGACGACGGAGTATCTGGTGAGGGTCATGGAGGAGTTGATGTTAAGCGGCGGGCGAAGTTCGGGCACTTCGCGTGCCGGATCGTCAGCGCATCGCCGTGGGCGCGATGCTTGCCACCTTCGCGGCGTGGAGCAGACCGTGGAAGGCCTACCCGAGCGCAAGCGGGCGCTCACCGCGCTGCTGCTGCCCGCCCTTGCCGTCTTGGTGCTCTGGTGCATCTGGCTTCTCGATGCGGGCCTTGAGCTCGACCTTGCCCGCTTCGGCCTTTACCCGCGCGAGGCCAAAGGGCTTCCTGGCATCATCACCATGCCGCTGCTCCACGGCGATTGGCGGCACATCTTCGATAACAGCGCGGCGGTGCTCCTGCTCGGTTGGTGCCTGCTCTATTTCTACCCGCGTGTGGCCGGTCGCGTCGTGCTGCTCACCTGGATCGCGGGCGGCATCGGCGTATGGCTCATCGGGCGCGCGGGCTCCCCGCACATCGGCGTCAGCGGCGTGATCTATGGCCTGGCGGCCTTCCTCTTCACCAGCGGCTTGCTGCGCGGGCAGCGCACGCTCATGGCCCTGTCGCTCATCGTGGTCTTCCTCTACGGCAGTTTGGTGTGGGGCATCCTCCCGCTTGTGCAGGGCATGAGCTGGGAGGGCCATCTGTGCGGCGCCTTCGTTGGTCTCGTGCTCGCTTTCACGCATCGCCATGTGCCGCCGGCGGTATCCGACCCCAGGCCCTCCTTCGCCGATGAGCCCGATGAGGACGAACCAGCAGCGCCCTACCTCGAAGATGACGCCGGCGATGCCGTGAATGAGCGCGAACTGGAGTGGAAGCGCAAGTTGGCTGAGCGCGCCGAGCGGCCGGGGAACGTGAGCACGACCTGGGATCAGGACTGAGCCGCGCGCTCACTCACCGCGCAATTGCGCGAGCTCTTTCCCGCCGCCGAGCAAGCGGAGCTGATTGCCATCGAGGCTGAAGCTGTCCACCTGGCCGAGCATCGCCTTAACCGCGTTCTCGGTGGGCTGGATGCCTTCGCAATACTTCTTGGTGCTGCCGATGTTCGCGAAGCTGAGCTTGGTGCCTTCGAGCGTGTAGCCGCCCATGAGCGCGTTGCAGCCGCCGAAGCCCTGCAGTTGATCACCGGCGAGCTTGAGCCACGGCGCCTCTGCGCCATCGGGCAGCTCGGGCCGCTGGCCGTTCAGCGTTTCCACGATCCACTTCTTCTCTTTCAGGCTGGCCACATCAACTCCCTTCTTCACGCACTTGTTGGCGGTGAGGGTGAACAGGAGCAGGAGGGCGATGGCGGATTGCTTCATGGTGCTGTTGGTTGCGCGGTGGCAGTCAACTTCAATGCCGTTCGATCCGGTTGTCCATTTGTGCGTTCAGGCAGGATCGCACTCAACCCCCAACTCGTTCAACCCTCAACCTGCCCAACTTCCGATTCCCACTTCAATTATTCAGCATCACCGGCATCACCAACATGAGGATGTCCTCGCCGGGCTCGCCCGCATCGCCGGGCAGCAGGATGCCGGCGCGGTTCGGCGCGCTCATCTCCAGGATCACGTGCTCGCTCTCCATGTTGCTGAGCATGTCCATGAGGAAGCGCGAGTTGAAGCCGATGGTGATCTCCTCGCCCTCGTAGATGCACGTGAGCTGCTCGCGCGCTTCGTTGGCGTAATCCAGGTCCTCGGCGCTCACGGTGAGCTGGCTGCCGGTGATGTGCAGCCGCACCTGGTGCGTGGTCTTGTTCGCGAAGATGCTCACGCGGCGCACGGTGCTCAGGAAGGTGCCGCGGTCGATGGTGAGCTTGTTCGGATTGTTCTTGGGGATCACCGCCTCGTAGTTGGGGTACTTGCCGTCGATGAGGCGGCACACCAGCACGGTATTGTCGAAGCGGAAGGCGGCGTTGCTCTCGTTGAACTCGATGCTCAGATCGGCGTTGCTGCCGAGCAGGGTGGCCTTCAGCAGGTTTAGCGGCTTCTTGGGCACGATGAAGCTGGCGGTCCGCGGTGCTTGCACATCGGTGCGGCGGTAGCGCACCAGCTTGTGCGCGTCGGTGGCCACGCAGCGCACATCCTCTTCGGTGAGCTCGAAGAAGATGCCGCTCATCACCGGGCGCAGGTCGTCGTTGCCGGTGGCGAAGATGGTCTTGTTGATGGCCTTGGCCAGGGTGCCCGCCGGGAGCGTGAGGCTGGTGGCGCCTTCCAGCGCCGGGCTCTTGGGGAACTCCGCGCCGTTGAAGCCGGTCATCTTGTACTTGCCCTGCTCGCTGCTCAGCTCCACGCCGTGATGCTTTCCATCGATGCTGAAGGTCAATGGCTGCTCGGGGAAGGCTTTGAGGGTATCGAGCAGCAGGCGCGCGGGAATGGCCACGCTGCCTTTCTCCTTCGCCTCCACCGGCATGGTGGCGGTGATGGTGGTCTCCAGGTCGCTGGCGGTCACGGTGAGCTGCTTGCCATCGATCTCGAAGAGGAAGTTATCGAGGATGGGCAGGGTGTTGCTGCTGGCGAGCACGCCTTGGAGGGTCTGCAATTGCTTGAGGAGCGCGCTGCTGGATACAATGAACTTCATCGGAGGGGATGCCTTTTTTCGGGCCGCGCAAAAGTATCCGGGCCGCCCATGCGGTTATCAACAGGAAATCGGCTTTTTCCACAGGCCGCGTCCGACGCTTATGGCCTGAAGGCGCTGGCGGGCTGCGTCATGATGTCGGTGTACTGGCGCTGCACGGCCACCAGCAGGCTATCCTCCACCACGGCCCACATGCGCAAGGGGTCGTGCAAGGGGCGCGGGGTGTCGAACCCGGGGTCTTCGGAGCGATTGGCCATGTACCAGAGCTTCATGGAGCGTGAGGCGCCATCGCGGCCTGTGGTGGTGATCATGAAGTTGGGCGGAGCGGCCAGCAACGAGTCGCGCTTGGCGGGGGGGACGTCGCGCATGATGTGGTCGTAGTTGAACTCCTTGTACGGGAGCAGCGCGGCCTGCACCAGCACGGTGTCCATGGGCAGGGCGGTGCCATCAAGGGCGAGGAGACGGGGCGTTTCGCCCGCGCGGTTCTCGATCCGGTACGAGGCATTTGGCCTCGCCACGTGCTCCACTTCCACAGAGGCCAGCGCGTGCAGGTCGGGATAGCTGAACACCGAAGAGCTGCGCCAGTTGTCGGGGTCTGTTGGGAAGCGGGTGTTCAGCACGCCGAGGAAGCCTTGCATGCCCATGATGAAGGGAGCGCTGCTTCGGCCCGCGCCCGGCAGTTCCAGCACCATGTGCGTGCCCTTCTGGTCCTTGGTGTCGTGGCCCACGATCCAGATCTTCTCGGGCTCCTTGCCGCCGGTGTAGATTTCCACTTTGGTGCTGCTAGCCGCCATGGCGCGCAGTGCCGTCTCCTCCGCGCTCTTGGGCACGGGGCTCTTCACCTCGATGCGCTTGAAGGTGTTCAGCAACAGGCTCACCTCCGGTTGCCGCGCGCGATAGCGGCCGTTCACCCGCCATCCGTCGCCGGTGCGCTGCAGGTCGATCGCCATGCCCTTGCGGTCGGAGATGTGGATGCGCGTGACGCGCGCGGTGTCGGCGATGGCGAAATCGGAGAGTGCGGGATCCAGGGTGCTGCCTGTGCTGCGGCTGCTCAGCCACCAGGCGGCTGCGCCCAGCACGGCGAGGACGATGAAGAGGAGCAGGCGTCGGTTCATCGGATCACGGAGTTCAAGCGGCGGCGGCGCCATTGGTAGGCGAGGCCCAGGAGCAGGCTCATGGCGAGCGGCGCGCCGATGCCCACCATCTGCCATTGCGCGCGCTCCTTCTCGATCCGCGCGGAATCGAGCCGGCGCAGGGTGATGGCCCGTGATCGGATGCTGATCAGCGCGCGGTCGTCGAGCAGGTAGTTCATGGCATTGAGGATGAGCTTGCGGTTGGAATAGACCTCCTGCCCGGCGTAGCGGTCGTAGCCGAGCGGGTACGGCTGGCCATTGCTGGCCACGCGGTTGGCGATCACATCGCCGTCGGCGATCACCAGCTGCGCCGTGCGCGGGCTGCGGTCGCGGAAAGCCACATCGGGGCTGCTGCGGAATTCGGTTGGTATGCGGTCGTGATAGGCGCTTCGGAAGCTGCCCTCGAGCAGCACGGCCAAGGGCAGGTACGGAGTGCTGCGCCGTTCGAAGCCCTGGTCCATCTCCACGGCGGCGAGACTCACGCGCACGGGGTTGCGCTGCGCGAAGCTCTGCGCCGAGCTGGTGAGCAGGATCGTCTTGCGCACGCTGTCCACGCCGATGGTATCGATGGTGCCGGCGAAGCGGAAGTGCACCGGATCGAGATTGGCCACGATGGGGTGCGCGCTCCGCGGGGAGCAAAGCGGCTCGAAGTACCACGGGAACAGCTTCATCTGCCGCTGATCGCCGTATGGCTGCGCGCCCAAGGCGATGAGAGCGCACTCCTTGTCGATGACGATGTCCTTGTTCAGCCGGGCGCCGTAGGCGAAGAGCAATTCCTCCATCCCCAGCTCGCGCGCCGTGGCCATGCTGAATTGGTTCGTGCGCAGGCTGTCCAGGTGCGGGTCCATGGCGTCGATGCACCAGAGGATGCGCCCGCCGTTCATCACGAACTGGTCGAGCACGTACCGTTCACGGTCGCTGAAGACGCTGTCAGGCCCGGCCACGATCAGCGCCTCGAAATTGTTCGCACGATTGCGCATGCCCTCATGCTTCGTGCTCAGCGCGTCCACGCGGTCGCCGATGCGCACGCGGCTCACTTCGTACTGGGCGCGCAGGGCCTTCGTGATGTCGGCCACCTCGGCGCCCGCATGCTCGCCATGGCCGTCGAGGAATGCGACGCGCGCGCGTTGCCGGTTCGTGGCCAGCCGTATCGCGCTCGCCAGCTCGTACTCGGTGTTCGTCACCGAGCGTTGCAGGATCGCCGCCGCGTTCTGGTCGTCCAGTTGGCCCTTGAGCAGTTGCACGGCAACGGTCTGCTCGCGGTAGCTCACCAGGGCGCCGGGGAAGATGATCTTCTCGGTGAAGCCGCCTTTCTCCTTCATGCGGATGCTGGTGTACACGAGCCCGGCATCCTGCAGCTGATCGTACTGCTCGCGCCGCGCCTTGTCGTCCGGGTCTCCGCTGGGATCGATGAAGCTGTATTGCACGCGATCAGGATTCACCGCGCGCATCTCGTCGAGCGCATCGCGCGTGGCGCGCTCCAATTGCTTGAGGTCGGCGGGCAATTCGCCGGTGAGGTACACCTTCACATACAGGATGTCCTCCAGGCCGCGCACCAGTTCCTTGGTGGCAGGCGTGAGGGTGTAGCGCTGCTCGCTCGTCAGGTCGATGCGCGCGCGGGCGAAGGAGGCGATGAAGAGCACCAGGCCCACGATGCCCAAGCCGAGCAGAAGCTCGGTGAGGTCAGCGAGGCGTTTGCTGCGGATGGCGCTCATGTTACCAGGTGCGGCTTTGAAGCGCAGCGCGCGTGAGCAACAGGAAAACCGCGATCACGCCCAAGTGGTAGAGCACATCGCCGAGGTCGAGCACCCCGCGGCCGAGGCTCTGGTAATGCGCTTGGATGCCGATGGACTTGATGGGCCCCTCGAGGCCACCGAGCAGGTCGAAACTGGCGATCAGGTCGAAGCCCATGTACAGGAAGAAGCAGAGGAAGACGGCGATGAGGAAGGCCACGATCTGGCTGTCGGTGACGGCCGAGGCCAGCACGCCGATGCTCGCGAAGCAGGCCGCCAATAGATAGAGGCCGATGTAAGCGCCCCAAGTGGCACCGGCGTCCACACCGCCAATGAAGAGCATCCAGTGCAGCACAGCGCGGAAGACGATGACCCAGCCGAGGATGAGCACGCCGCGCCAGAGCCAGCCGAATATTCTCCACTTCGCCCGGCGACCGCGCCACACGAGCCAACTGATGCACACGACGGCGTTCAGCACCCAGAGCAGCAGATGCAGGATTCCGCGCCAGCGCACCGCATCCGCAGGCACCGCCGTCACCGAAGTGCTCAGCTGGTCGGCCGCCCACACATAAACAAGCGTCGGCGCCAGCGCGAGGGCGATGAGCGCTACCGCAGCGATGTACTTGGCCAGCACGATCTGCAGTTCGGTCAGCGGCTTCGTCAGCAGCACCTCGATGGTGCCTGTGCGCCGCTCCTCGCTGAAGGTGCGCATGGTCACCGCAGGCACCAGGAAGAGGAAGACCCACGGGGCGATGAAGAAGAGCGGGCCGAGGTCGGCATAGCCGCTATCGAGCAGGTTGCCGGGGAAGACCCACAGGAAGAGCCCCGTGAGCAGCAGGAAGACCGCGATGACGATGTGGCCGATGAGCGATCCGAGGAAACCGCGGAGCTCTTTGCGGATGAGCGCTAGCATTGCTGACGCGGGCCAAGATAGCGGGCGCGTTTCCGAGCGCGAGCGCCGTTGCCTGCCGGTGGAGCGCCACGGCTTGATCGAATCAGGCAAGCCGACGAATACGCTTTGCGAATTGCGAGTTGCAGCATGCTCTGCGACCCCGCTGGAGTCGTAATGCGCGGCATGCGCCTCTCTCGAATGCCTGTGACCCCTTCGGGGTCTTCACCACGAGGAACACTCTCGACCTATGCCGATCCAGAATGCCATGGAGCGCTGTGCGGTTGGCGCGGCTAGAAATGCTCACGACCCCGAAGGGGTCGCAGGCATTAGATGCCAGGATCAACCAGCTTGAATTCTCGACCCCAACGGGGTCGCAGACAAGCACCGCACGAATTCACATCTTGTTCTTCTGGGGCCGTGCGAGCTGATCGGATCCGGCACGCATTCACCCGACATTTGCGTTCGTCGCACGGGACGCTCACGGCCGCGACCCCGGACTATTGATTCCGCTCAGGACAAACACGATGATGCTACGCACCGCCAACCCTCTGCTGAACGCGCTCGCGTTGCTATTGCCCACGCTCGCTGCCGCTCAGGATTACGTGACGCCCGGCCAATATGCCTTCACCGTGGAGAGCGGCATCGTCTATGGCGCCGATACCGATTACCTCGGCCTCATCGACACCCTCGAGCTCGATCTGTACAAGCCGCTGGGGAATGCCGATCCGCAGCGCCCGCTGCTGGTGCTGGCCCATGGCGGCTCGTGGCTGGCAGGCTGCAAGCACGACCCGCTCGGCGTGGTGCCCACGGCCATCGAGTTCGTGCAGCGAGGCTACGTGGTGGCGAGCATCAATTATCGGCTGGGCTGGCACAAGGCCGAATTCGTGAGCGGCAACGTGGCGGGCTACGGCATCAGCCCGTGGCCGGCTTCGTCGCGTGCGCTCTACGCCTTGGACAGCGCGGAGATCAAGCGCGCGATCTTCCGCGGGCAGCAGGACATGAAGGCCGCTGTCCGCTTCCTGAAGGCGCGTGCCGCGCTCGACAGCGTCTGCACGGAGAAGGTCTTCATGGGCGGCGAGAGCGCGGGCGGCTTCGTGGCGCTGGCCGCGGCCTTCCTCGACCGCGCGGAAGAACGGCCCGATGCCTGCGCCGAACAGCCGGATGCTCCGGAGCCCTATTCGCCCTTCCTCAACCTCACCACTTTCAACTGCCAGAACCACGAGTACACGGTAACGCCAGCCATGCGCGCGCGCCCCGATCTCGGTTCGGTTGAGGGCGCGCTCAACCAGAACGGCCACGATGCGCGCGTCCGCGGTGTCGCCAATTTCTACGGTGGCCTGCCGGCCGAAGCATTCACGCAGGATTGGTGGCAGGGCGCCGATACGCCCGCCGTGTACCTCTACCATCAGACCTGCGATGGCATCGTGATGCACAACCAAGGACAGCCCATGAGCATCATCAGCGGCTATTGCAATCTGGGCGCGGCGCCGTGGCATCATCGCTACCCCACCTTGCGCGGCAGCGGCGCCATCGCCAATGCCTTCGCCGGCATGGCCGCGCCTCCCACCCACCACACCGATTTCCAGCCCTGCGCTCCGTTCGATCCTTCAATCGCGCTCTTGGACTGCATCCGCTATTCCGATAACGGCAGTTACCACTACGTGTCGGACCGCGCGGAGCGCTGCCAGCAGCTTGCCACTTTCTGGGCGTCCATCGCGGGTGAGCCAGGCAGCTGCCTCGGCGCCGCCATCCCGGTCGAAGCGCATCCGCGCTCTGTGCGAGCCGTGCCCTTGCCAGCGCACGACAGGGTGCGGTTCACGAATGCCAACGGACCGGCCACCATCGTCGATGGTTCCGGGCGCGCCGTCCTTCACCTGGCCGACGCGTCCTTGCCCGTTGATGTGAGCGCGCTGGGCCCGGGCGCGTACATCGCGGTGATACGCGCACGCACGGGAATCCTGCATTCGCGTTTCGTGGTCGCGCGTTGAACGCTCCGACCTTCGGCGTTTCTTCGCGGCCCATTCATCACCACATGGCACTTCATCGCAAAGCCACCGCCGCCTGGAGCGGCACCGGCAAGGAAGGCTCCGGCCTCATCAGCAGCGCGAGCGGCGCGCTCAGCGGCATCCCGCACAGTTGGCGCACGCGCTTCGAGAACGAGGACGGCAAGGCGGGGACCAACCCGGAGGAGCTGGTTGCCGCCGCCCATGCCAGCTGCTTCACCATGAAGCTCAGCTTCGTGCTCGGCGCGGCCGGGTTCACCGCCGATAAGCTTGAATGCACGGCCACGGTCATCATGGATAAGGTGGGCGCTGGCATGGGCGTCACCGGCATCCATCTGGACCTCATTGGCGCGGTGCCCGGAATCGACGCGGCGAAGTTCCAGTCGTGCGCTGAGGAAGCGAAGGCGAACTGCCCGATCAGTCAGCTGCTCAAGAGCGTGCCTGTCACGCTGAGCGCGAAGCTGGGTTGATCAGCGTCGCCGCCAGAAGAGCGCGACGAGCAGCACCGGCAGCAGCCACCGGATCCCCGGCTCGCTCATGCTGGTCATGGATTCCTCGTCCATCGTGTCGAGGCTCGGATGGCTGTTGAGCACATCCTCCTGCTTCTTCAGCAAAGCGTTGCGCTGCGCCTCATCCTCCAGGCACATCCACGCGGTCTGCGGCAGGAGCACTTGCGCCTCGAAGCTGCCGCGAACGAGCGCTTGCCAGCTCACCGGCAGGTCCATGGAACGCAGGAGGTGGGCGCGCTGCCTGGCTTCCAGCGCCAGCGCATCCGACCATGAACGCTCGTGCGGCGGGCCATGACTGCCGAGGTGGGCATAGTCCACGAGCAGGTTTCCATCCGGTGTGTCGGGCAGGTAGATCTGCGGGTCCGCCGCATCCGGCCATGCGCGCACCTCGGGCAACTCCAGAACGATGGGCTCGGTGTTCACCAGACGCTGCGGATCACGGAACATCCGGCGCGTGGCATCGCCCGAATCGCCCAGCAGGAGGAAGCCATCGCCCTCCGGCAGGCAAGCCGCCAACTCATCGAGGTCGTCGAGCCAGATGCCGATCGAGCGCTCATCGTGCGACGGCCAGCTCGGCACGATCACGAAGAGCGGGGCCTCTGCTCCGGGGCTGATCAGCGCCGCTGCGATCGCCTTGCGGATGGGCCGGTCCGTGAAGAAGCCGCCATGGCCGACGTGCTGCGCGAACGCGCTGAAGGCCTCTTCGCCGTAAGGCACGCTCTTCCCGTAGCCGTCGGTGATCCGGAGCGTGGCGTGCGCCGGATCGATCGCTTGCTCAGCTACGAAGCGCTTGATCCGCTCGATGATCTCGGGGCGCATGCCGCGTTGCCCCTCGGTGCCGTCAACAAGGAAGTGGACAAGCGGCCTGCGCTTCACCAAGGGCAAGGTGCTCTTCAAGGCGGATGGCACGAAGGCCACGCCGTACGCGCCGCTCTCGATCACCCTGGCTTCGGGGATGCGCGCTGGATCACCGAGCTGGACCGTGCGATCAACGAGGCGCAGCGGCAGCGGCTCGCGGTGGAGCAGCTCGAAACCCGTTTGCCGCGATTCAAGCGCATTCACCGGGAACACGCGGAGCTGCACCGTGTTGTGGCCGATGTAACGAAGGAGGCTCGGATCGCTCCGGACGCGCACGATGTTGTCATAGACCCATCGCGCGGCCTTCTTCTCCGCGAGGATGCCGCGCGCGGTGTCGCCTTCGATCACGAGGTAGTGATCGCTGACCCACGCGCCATCGGGCAAGTCGATGCCGGTGACGAATTCCTGCTGTTGCTGGCCGGGGTTCCTGATGTGCATGTGCACCCACGAGCGCCAGGTCTGCTGCTGCTCATCGAAACGGCTCTCGGCCCAAGCGCTGTCGAGGACCGTCTCGGTGGCCGAGGGCATCTGGCGCCGCCAGCCTTGCGAACGCTCCGGCACCGAATCGAGCAGCACGCGGTGCAGCAGATCGCTCTTCTCGTCGCTCAGGGTGAGGTGATCCAGCACGATGCGGTTGTAGAGCGGCGTGAGGAACGGCGTGTTGCCGGGCCGGTCGCCGTTGCCGCGCCAACGGTTGCGCGACTTATTCGCGTCCACGTGGCGCAGCACCGCCGCGAGCTTCTCCGCATCGATCGGGCGCATCGCTATGCTGGGGTCGCTCTCGAACACATAACGCAAGGCGCCTTGCAGCGCGTCGCGGTGGCTGAGGTAGCGGATCATGATCGCGGCCGGGATCACCGACATCGCCGCGACGAAGAGCACCGTGATGGAGAGGCGCGCGCGGTGCGCGGCGAGGAAGCGCGCATCCTGCCAGAGCATTTGGGCCTGCAGCGCGAAGAGCAGCACGGGCGCCAGCAGCAGGAAGCCGAAGCCGAAGGCGATGATGGCCACGATGCTCAGCGGCAGCAAGGGCACGAAGAGCACGAAGAAGTAGAGCGCGTACGTGAAGCCCGCCGCGCGCAGCGCGAATTGCACGAGGCGCACGGAAGGCGATGCGCTCGATGGCCAGATCACCACGGCGGCATTCAACACGGCGATGATCCAGAACGCCGGGTGGGAGAGATCGCCGAACACGCCTGTTCCTTCGTGGAGCATGCCGGTGAAGACCCCATTATTCACCGCAAGGCCCAAGAGCGGGAGCACCAGCGCCACCAGCACGCGTGCCATGTGCGCCAGCACGGAGCGCGCGCCGACGCGGAGCACCAGCGCGGTGACGCTTCGGAACACCAGGAAGAGGAAGCCGATGGTGAGGCAGATCAGCACCACCACCCAAGCGTGCTTCTCGAAGTCGCTGCCGCGGCGGAAGGGCTCAACCACTTGCACGAAGAGGAAGACGGCCAGGGGGATCGCAGCCGCGATGAGCAGATCGCGCAGCGGCTTGCCGTGATCGCCCTCTGGAAGCGAACGTGCCACCAGGACGAAGAGCGCGTGCGCCAGCGGGATGCTGAGCAGGCGGAAGGCGTACAGCTCGGGCTCGGCCGGCATCATCCAGCGCGGGATCTCCCACGGGAAGAGCTCGCTCATGCTCTCCCCGATGAACCAGAGCAGCGGCACGTAGGCGAGGAAGACGAGCACGGCGTAGATGGCGTGCACCGGGCCGCGCCGCCACCACATGATGGCCGCGTACAGGGCTGAGAGCAGCGTCACGCTTCCCGTCCAGATGCCAAGCACGCGCCAGGCATCGAGGCTCTCCGGCTTGAGCAGCGGATGGATCACCGACAGCGCATCGGCGTACAGCGCAGCCAGGATGAGCACGGGCACGAGGTGAGCGAGCAGGATGCCGAGCGGGTGCAGGGTGGCGCGCATGCGCGGAGCGATGGCTTAGGGGGTGGAGTTGATGGGCGGCCTTTGCGGCATGGCGGAGAGGAGCCGATGGAGGAGGAGCACGGCCACCAGCAGCGCTCCCAGGAAGAAGAAGGCGCCCACCGCTTCATGCGCTTGCGGCGCGAGGTGCAGCCCGCCCTGCTTCGCCCAGGCCATGGTGACGATGCGTCCGGCGTTCACCACAATGGTGAGCGCGTACGCGCCCCCGCATGCCAGCAGCGCCAGAAGCGGCCGCATGCAGCCGGCGTCGGGCCGCCGCAGGATCACCAGCGCGAAGCAGATCGTGGCGATTACCAGGAAGTTGATGCCCGAGCACGATCGGTCTATCCGGATGCCCAGCGCGGGGAAGAGGTGGCCGAGCACAGGGTCGTAGCTGCTTTCTGCCCCGGTGATCGCCGAGACCAGCGCGCTCACGGGCCGCAGCACGAAGCTGAGCTCGTCCACTGTCGCATTGCGGTACCACCACTTGAGCGCGATGGCCGCTGTGATCAGGATGCCCGTGAGCAAGAGCATGGCGCGTCGGTCGCGGGTCATGCGGTGGGCGCTTGATCTTGGTGCGAAGGCGGTCGGTAAAGGAACCGATGCGAGCAACGAGCGCCCGGTTCGATCGGTATGGATCGGCCTTCCTTCTTTGTGAACAAGATCGAACGGGGCGGGACGGCTGCCGCCAGTGAGCAGGTACCTTCGCCCGCGATGAACCAAGCCGCTTTCGCCCGTACCGCGCCGGTCTTCTTCCAGCGCCTCCGTGAGGTCACCGAGGCGTACTTCAAGGACAACAACATCCGCAAGACCGGCGACATGCGCCTCTACACCAAGACCGCGGTGCTGGCCGCCGCGCTCGTAGGCCTGTACGTGGTGCTGGTGTTCTTCACGCCGGCCTCCGCATGGCTGGCGCTTGGCCTCTGCGCCCTCATGGGCCTGGTGGTGGCCAGCATCGGCTTCAACGTGATGCACGATGGCGCGCACGGCAGCTACAGCCGACGCAAGTGGGTGAACGAGACCATGGCGCACAGCCTCAATTTCCTCGGAGGCAATGCCTACATCTGGAAGCTGAAGCACAACGAGAACCACCACACCTTCACCAACATCGAAGGGATGGACGACGACATCGACATCAAGCCGTGGATCCGCGTGCACCCGGGCCAGAAGCGCTACTGGTTCCACCGCTTCCAGCACATCTACAGCCCGGTGCTCTACGGCACCACCTACCTGTTCTGGATCTTCTACAACGACCTGCGCAAGTACTTCACGGGCCGCATCGCCGATCAGACCCCGCTGCGCCCCATGAACCGCAAGGAGCACATCCTCTTCTGGGCGTCAAAGGCCTTCTACATCGGCCTCTTCCTCGTGCTGCCCATGCTCATGCTCGGCATCCTGCCCGTGCTGGCCGGCTACGGCGTCATGGTCTTCGTGGCCGGGGTGGTGATCAGCGTGGTGTTCCAGTTGGCGCACGTGGTGGAGCACGCCGAGTTCGTTCATCCGGAGTCCGATGGCAACGTGATCGAATCGGAATGGGCGGTGCATCAGGTGGAGACCACGGCCAACTTCGCCACCGGCAACAAGTTGTGGAATTGGCTCTTCGGCGGGCTCAACTTCCAGATCGAGCACCACTTGTTCCCGCGCATCAGCCATGTGCATTACCCGGAGCTGAGCAAGCGCCTGCGCCAGGTCTGCGCCGAGTTCGAGGTCAATTACCGCGAATTCCCCACCATGCGCAGCGCGTTGCTGAGCCACCTGCGTCACCTGAGGCAGGTGGGCATGGCCTGAGGTCAGCGCGCGAGCGCGCCGCGCAGCGTCACCTGCTTCGCGCCATGCGTGCAGCGGATGAGGAAGAGGCCCGTGGCGTCGTCGTTCAGCTCGATGCGGTCGCGTTGCTCACCGGCTCCGGCGGAGAGAAGCCGGGGCTGCGACACAAGGCGGCCCATCGCATCATGCACCGTGAGGAGGTCGGCGTGCTTCGATCCGCATGGCCGCACCAATTCAAAGCCGCTGCCATCGGTAAGCGCGACGAGCTGCGGATCGCATGGCCGGATGGCCGTTCCGGTGATGCCCGTGGCCACATCCGCCTCCCACGCATAGAGCACCACGCCGCCGTACTTCGAATCGTAGGGCTGCAACGGCAATCCGTGGTTGTTGATGAAGTTGCCCACGAGCAGGTTGCCGTGCACATCGATGCTCCAGGTGGCCGCGGTGTCGTTGGGTTGGATCACGCCTCCCACGGGAATGGGCGCGCCGCCCGCGCTGATGTCGTACGCGAGCACCTCGGTGTCCGCGCCGCTCACCAGCAGGAGGCTGTCGCCCATGGCGGTCATCACTTCATTCGTGTGGCCATCGCTTCCGTACCACGAGAAGCCCAGGCAACTCCACGGATTCAGCCACGAGGTTTGCTGCATGCTGGCTGGCTCGCTCACACCCACCGTTTCCAAACCGCAGAAATCAACGGCGATCCGCGCCACGCCATCGCGCACGAGCACTTTGTTGTAGGCCGGCGGCGTGAGGGGGGGCTGGCTCGGATTCACGTAACGGCCCAGTTCCGTGAGGTTCGACGGATCGCTGATGCCCAGCACGCGCAGGCCGCCAGCATCGTAGGCCAGGTAGAGGAGGTCGCCGACGATCTCGATGCCGCGTGCGTTGGGCGCGTAGCCAGCGATGCCGGGCCAGGTCGGATCCGGTTGAAAGGTGGAGATGAATTGAAGATCGTCGGGGTCGCTCGCGTCGAGCACCACCACGCCGCTCTCCATGGCGCCCAGATAGAGATGGCCGTTGTGCAGCTTCGCTGTGGCGCATCCGTTGGGGAAATTGGCCGGGTCGTTCCATAAGTCGCGCACGAAGGCGTTCTCCGGGTCCGAGATGTCGATGATCGCCACGCCTGTTGATTGCGAAGCGCCTTCGAATCCGCCCAGGGCCACCACGAGCATATCACCGTACTGCTCGAGGTCATTCACCTGCAAACCGGCGAGTTCAGTGATCGCGATCGTATCCACCGGAGTCGGTGTGGCAGGATCGCCGATGTCGAGGGTGATCAAGCCTTCCACGGTGCAGGCCATGAAGAGGTAGCCGCGATCGAGCCGGTCGATCCGGCTGTGCAGCGTGGAAGCGGAGAAACCCGCCGGGATGGGCAGCGCCGGATGGTGGAAGCGGCCAAGTTCCGTGAAGCTGACCGAGGTGATGGATTGGGCGAGCATCGCGACCGGCACCATGCCCGCCATGAAGGTGATTGGCCTTTTCATGTCCGAAAGCTAGCCAGGCTTTCCGATTTCAGAACAGGCTGGTGAACCCGAAGTGCACCTTGCCGCCGCGCAGCAGGATCGGGTTGCCGAATTGCTGGCCCAGCGCGTAGGTGAGGCCGAAGAGGCCCGCCTTGGTCTCGAAGGTGGTGCCCACGCCGAAGCCGATCGGCGCATCGGTGAGCAGCTGCGTGCGCGCGGCATCCTCCCACCACGCCTGATCGACGAAGGCGAAGAAGTTGGCGTTCTCCTCGTACACGAAACGGTACTCCACCGTGCCGATGGCGAATGCCGAGGCATAGATCGAGGCCTCGTCCATCCCGCGCAAGGTCTTCAGGCCGCCGATGCGGTAGAGCTCGTTGCGGTACAGGTTGCCGTTCATCATCCACCCGCCCTGCGCCGCGAATCGTACGGTGCTGCGCCGTTTGATCGGCAGGTGGGCCACCACCTGGCCCTCCAGTTCGTACTGCAGGCTGCGCACGGCAGGCGCGGGGTCCTCCTGGCCGAGCACCGCGGTGGTGGTGCGCTTGCGGCCTACGGAGCCCTCGAGCTTCACGCTGTGCCCGCGACGCGGATTGATCCGGTAGTCGAAACGCTCGCGTGAGATGCCCAGGCCGTACGAGAGGATCTTCACATCGGCCAGGCCCACCGAGGCCGAGAGGTCCCGGCCCAGCCGCTCACTGCTCTTGCTGCCCACGAAGGCACTCACCTTGTCGCCGCGCATCATCAAGTACTCCAGCGCGCCGCGCGCGGTCACCTCCAGGAAGGTGCTGTCGCGCTTGAAGAGCTTCAGGCTGGCATCAGTGCCCACCGGCGTGTTGAGCGCGTACGGGAGGTTGAAGCGCACGCGCAGGTCCTGTGTGGCATCGGCCAGGCTGCGCCAATTCAGGTCGATGGCCTCGCCGCGCCGCAGGGCGTTGCGCAGGCGCAGGTCAACATCGCCGGTGAGCTTCACCTTCCCGGTCACCGCATCGGGCTGAACACCCAGGATGCCGTTGATGGAGCTGGCGCGCTTGGCGTCGAGGAAGAGGAAGAGCTTGGTGCGCTCCTCGGCGAATTGCACATAGGGGCGGCTGCGCATCGTCACGAAGGGCAGTTCGCGCAGGCGCCTCTCCAGGGCTCGCACCAGCGATTCGTCGTACGGATCGCCGGGCCGTATGCCTATGTGCGCCTGCAGGTAGCGCATGCTCGTGCGCGCCGTGCCCTTCATCAGCACGCTGTCGAAGCGCACGGCACGGCCGCGGTCCAAGCGAAGGGCGGCGCGGAGGCCCGTGCTGTCGTGGCGCAGGCTGTCGAGCCGCACCCAAGCGAACGGATGGCCATCGTCCTCGCACACGCGGAGCAATCCCTCCATCATGCGTCGCACTCCTTGGGGCGTGACGGGACGCTGCTCGTACAGGCCGGAGCGGAAGCGCGCCTCGCTGGCGATCTCCTTTGGGATGCCCGCCCCGCTGAGATTCGCCCACGCGTACACGCGGCCCACGTGCAGCACGCAGAACGAGGTATCGCCCTTGGCCTCGCAGCCATCGATGCCGGCCTCGAGGTAGCCCTTGCCGTGAAGGAAGGCCAGTTGATCGGAAAGCGCGCGCGGGATTCCCTCCGCTGCGGAAAGCTCCACGGGCCGCACCCAGCGCGCGGGCAGCTCCGCATCAGGAGCGAAGACCACGCGGTGCTTCTGGCCGACAGCGGAGAGTTCCATCACGAGGGCGATCGTGATCAGGGAGCACCGGTTCAGCACTGAACGGGTCATAGCCTCCAGTCAATGGGTCTTTTCCCCTGCGCGGCGAGGAGCTCGTTGGCCTGTCTGAAGTGACCGCAGCCCATGAAGCCGCGATGCGCCGATAAGGGCGAAGGGTGCGGTGCCTTCAGGATGTAGTGTCGGCTGTTGTCGATCAGCGCTTCCTTCTGCTGCGCGTATCGGCCCCAAAGCATGAAGACCAATCCGCGGTGCTGTTCCGACAGCCGGGCGATGGCCGCATCGGTGAAGCGTTCCCAGCCCTTGTTCTGGTGAGAGCCGGCCGCGTGCGCCCGCACGGTGAGCGTGGCATTGAGCAGGAGCACGCCCTGCCTCGCCCACGGGCTCAAGTCGCCGTGAGCGGGTGGTGGAATGCCCAGGTCACGTTCGACCTCCGCGAACATGTTCATGAGCGATGGAGGTGGAGGCACGCCAGCGGGCACGGAGAAGCACAGCCCGTGGGCCTGGCCGGGACCGTGGTAGGGGTCCTGGCCCAGGATCACCACCTTCACCTCCTCG
>CAZFBP010000034.1:0-17406 GCA_964517255.1 uncultured Chryseobacterium sp. | reverse complement strand
AGGCCGAGAACACCGAGGGCCGCATCCATGGCCTCATCGTGGAGCGCGGCATGGAGGGCTTCACCACGCCCACCACGCACGGCAAGCTCAGCCTTCGCGCCAGCCCCACTGGCGAGCTCGTGTTCGACAACGTGAAAGTGCCCAAGTCCAACCTGTTGCCCAACAAGAGCGGGCTCGGCGCGCCCATGGGCTGCCTCGACAGTGCGCGCTACGGCATCGCATGGGGAACGCTCGGCGTGGCCATGGAGTGCTATGACACGGCGCTGCGCTACAGCAAGCAGCGCATCCAGTTCGGCAAGCCCATCGGCGCGTTCCAGCTCACGCAGAAGAAGCTCGCCGAGATGATCACCGAGATCACCAAGGCCCAGTTGCTCACCTGGCGCTTGGGCGTGCTGCGCAGCGAAGGCCGCGCCACCACGCAGCAGATCAGCATGGCCAAGCGGAACAACGTGCATCTGGCGCTCACCGTGGCGCGCGAGGCGCGTCAGATGCTGGGCGGCATGGGCATCACCAACGAGTATCCCATCATGCGCCACATGATGAACCTCGAGAGCGTGGTGACCTACGAGGGCACGCACGACATCCACCTGCTGATCACGGGCGCGGAGGTGACGGGCATGCCGGCGTTCAAGTAGGACCTCACTTCTTCGGCTCCAATCGCATCACCCAGGGCGCCGGGTCGATGGGCACCAATACCGTTTCGCCTCGCGCGAGCGGTGTGAGATCCACATCGGCAGGCTCTGCCCTGAACCGCTGCGGCCCAACGAAGAGAACAGTCTGCGCCGCCCACCAGAGCATCAGGCCGCTCATGAGCGCGAGGGAACGGCGCTGGCTCCAGTCCAGCCGGGCGAGGATCGCCCAGGCCATGAGTACCACGGGCAGGTAGAAGGTGCGCACGCCGGCGTAGTAGGGCGAGAGGAACTCCGGAAGCCCGCGGTAGCTGATGAGCACGGCGGAGAAATGCAGCGCTGCCGCGATGAGCATGAGCCGGGCGAATCGGTGGCCAGGTGCTGATCGCCAGAACAGCGCGATCGCCATGGCGCCCATGATCAGCAGCGCAGCGCCCAGCCATCGCGGGGTGGCATGCACGCCTTTGCCGATCAGCGGGTACCAGAGCTGCATGTACGCTGCATTCGCGAAACCGGTGTTGAGCGGGTCGAAGACGCCATCGGTGCGCTGAATAGTGCCGTAATCCGCCAATGAGATCGCACTGAAGGCCGCTGCGCCGATCAAGATGCCGGTGCTGATCAGCGTCCTGCCAAAGTCCGGATGCTGCGAGCGCCAGTACCGCCATAGCTGCCACAAGGCGAGGGGCAATAGGATCAGCACGTAGGGTCCGGTGAGGCCCGTGAGCAGCAGCAGCAATCCATCGGTCCAGCGCTGCAAGGCGCGCATGGGCGGTTTGCCGAAGAGGATGAGCAGGATCAGCAATGACATGGGCCATTGCAGATTCGTCTGGTTCATCCAGACCTCGTTGCCCAAAGGCACCAACGTGATCGCGAGCACGGCGAAGAAGCGGGCTGCTCGCGGCCCTGGGAACCTGGTCCATGCGCACCACCAGACCACGAGATAGATGAACAGCACGGCGGAGAGGTTCACCCAGGCCATCTTCAGCACAGGCACGCCCAGCGACAGGCCCAGATTGGCGATGAGCCGCGGATACAAGTGGAAGTAACCGTTGGCCGTGTTGAAGAGCGAGGCCCAGCCCAAGTTGTGCGCGTCGGCCAGGAACTCGCGTCCTTCTTCGCCATAGAACCAGGGCATGGTGAAGGCATCCGGTCGGCGGAAGATCAGCGCGGCAATCGATGCCACTACTGCGCAAGCGAAGAGGAGCGAATCGCTCCTCTCCGTGGCCACGGGGTTCTGCTTGGGGGTAGCGGTGGCCATGGCCCGACGAAAGTAGCCGGGCCTCGAAAATGGGTCATCGCATCAAGGCTTGGCTTGCTTCTGCCCGGCTGCCACCACATTCACGGTGTGGCGCACCTTGGTGCTGCCCGTGCCTCTGTTGAAGGCGAGCGAGCCAACGGGTCCGTCGTAGGCGCGCCCCGGCCGTTTGCTCTCGGGCTCCAGCACCACATCGAACTCCACGGTGCGGTTGGCTCGCATGGCTTTCCGGTTGGCCATGCTATTGCGGGTGTCCAGTTCCACTTCCTTGATGAGGTGCCCCGGCTTGATGAAGGCCAGCAGCGCTTTCGAACCCACGGGAACGGCGACGATGAAGCGTCCGCTGGGGAGCACCTCGGCGTAGAGGCATTGGTCGGCCACCTCCACCACCAGCACGAGGTCGTTCACGTTTCGGTCCTCCACGCGGAGCCAGCCGGTGAAGACCACTTCCTCGGGGAAGTCACGGCCTGTTTCCGCTTGCAACGGAGAGGCGAATGATGCCGCGATCAGCACGATGGCGGCTTGGCGAAGGTGGAGTGCGGTGCGCATGGCTCTTGGGATTAGCGAGCGAAAGGTCTCCGCCTCGCTCCATGGCAGCAATGCCCACAAAGCGGGAAAAGGACGTTCAAGAACCAGCTACTCGAACAGCCCGTTCGGCTTCACGCTGGGCACGCGCCCGAGGTGCTTGTAGGCGCGCTCAGTGGCCTGCCTGCCGCGCGGTGTGCGCTGCAGGTAGCCCTCCATGATCAGGAAGGGCTCGTACACTTCTTCGATGGTGCCTGCTTCTTCGCCTACCGCAGTCGCTACGGTGGTGAGGCCAACGGGTCCACCGCTGAACTTGTCGATGATGGCGCCGAGGATGCGGTTGTCCATCTCATCGAGGCCGTGCGCATCTACGTTCAGCGCCTTCAGCGCATGCTGCGCGATGGGCAGGTCGATGGTGCCATCGCCTTGGATCTGCGCGAAGTCGCGCACGCGGCGGAGCAAGGCATTGGCGATGCGCGGCGTTCCGCGGCTGCGGCGCGCGATCTCGTTGGCGGCATCCTCCACGATCGGCACGTTCAGCAGGCCCGCGCTCCGCTTCACGATGCCCTTGAGGATGGTGCTGTCGTAATAGTCGAGGCGGCTGTTGATGCCGAAGCGCGCGCGCAAAGGGGCCGTGAGCAGGCCGCTGCGCGTGGTGGCGCCCACCAGGGTGAACGGATTGAGCGCGATCTGCACCGTGCGCGCGTTCGGGCCGGCATCGATCACCAGGTCGATCCGGTAGTCCTCCATCGCGCTGTACAGGTACTCCTCGATCACCGGCGTGAGGCGATGGATCTCGTCGATGAAGAGCACGTCGTGCGGCTCCAGGTTGGTGAGCAGGCCCGCGAGGTCGGCGGGCTTGTCCAGCACCGGTCCGCTGGTGATGCGGATGCCCACGCCCATCTCCTGCGCGATGATGTTGGCGAGCGTGGTCTTGCCCAGCCCCGGTGGTCCGTGCAGCAGCACGTGATCCAGCGCCTCGCTCCGCTGCTTCGCCGCCTGCACGAACACTCTCAAGTTGTCCGTAACGGCTTTCTGCCCTGCGAACTCCTCGAAGCGCCGGGGGCGCAGCACCTGCTCCATCTCCTTGTCGGAGGCGGAGCGCTGCTCCTTGCGCGGATCGAAGTCCTCGGCCATGGCGTTGGCGAATGTAGCCCTTGGTCATTCGGAGGCGCCGCGCGCATCACGCAGCATCTCGCCCAGGAACACGCGCACACCGAAGTGGTACACGGGGGCCGTGAGCCGTTCGCCCAGGTCATCGCCTGTCTGGATCACCAATCGGAAGCCCCAGCCCGCGCCGATTCCGAAGTAGCGCAGGAAGCGGTACTGGATGGTCATGGCGGGTTCGTACAGGATGAGCCCGGTGCGCGCCACCGTGCGTCGGCGGCCATCGGCATCGCGGTACGCCAGAGATCCCGCGCCGAAGCCGATCTGCAGGGGGATGCGCGCCTCCCAGTTGCCGCGCTTGAAGAAGGCGTAGTCCACATAGGGCGCCACGTAGCCCATGCGCAGGCGTCCCGACTCGATGCGGCCATTCACCACCACGTCACGCCCTTCGGCCGGGAAGAGCATGCTGTAGCCGATGCCGTACTGGAAGCGGCGCGCATGCTCCAGACCGAGCTTCACGCCCATGAAGCGCACGTTGCGGTTGCTGATGAAGCCGCCGCGCGCATCGAGTCGGGCCACCACGCGCGGCTGTGCTTCAAGGAAGTCCCCGATGCTGTCGATCAGCTGCGCATGCGCGGCGCACGTCGCCAGGATGAGCAGGATAGCCAGCTGTGCTCGCATAGGGTCAGGAAAGCGGGAAGCCCGCGACCAAAGGTGCGGACTTCCCAAGGGGCATCGCGCGGATTACGCGAGGGGGTCAATGCTCCTCTTCACCGGGGTCGAGGGGCGTGATCTGGCTCACCCAGTCCTCGGCCTTGCCAGGCTTGCTGTAATCGTAAGGCCAGCGATGCACCGCAGGGATCGGCCCTGGCCAGTTGCCGTGGATGTGCTCTACGGGCGTGGTCCACTCCAAGGTGTTGCTCTTCCAAGGGTTCTGCACGGCCTTGGGCCCGCGGTAAATGCTGTGGAAGAAATTGTAAGTGAAGATCACCTGGGCCAGCGAGCCGATGATGGCGAAGACGGTCACCACGATGTTCAGGTCCATCACGCTATCGAACATGGGGAACTCCGTGTAGTTGTAGTAGCGTCGGGGCGCTCCCGCCAGGCCGATGAAGTGCATGGGGAAGAACACGCCGAACGCGCAGATGAAGGTGATCCAGAAGTGGGCATAGCCCAGCTTCGTGTTCATCATCTTGCCGTACATCTTCGGGAACCAGTGGTAGATGCCGGCGAACATGCCGAAGATGGCGCTCATGCCCATCACGATATGGAAGTGCGCCACCACGAAGTAGGTGTCGTGCACGACAATGTCGAGCGCGCTGTCGGCGAGGATGATGCCCGTGAGCCCGCCCGCGATGAAGGTGGCCACCAGGCCGATGCTGAAGAGCATGCCCGGCGTGAAGATGATGTTGCCGCGCCAGAGCGTGGTGAGGTAGTTGAACACCTTCACCGCGCTGGGTATGGCGATCAGCAAGGTGGTGGCCACGAAAACGCTGCCCAAGAAGGGGTTCATGCCGGTGACGAACATGTGGTGGCCCCAAACGATGAAGCTCAGGAAGCCGATCGCCAGGATGGATCCGATCATGGCGCGGTAGCCGAAGATGGGCTTGCGCGCATTGGTGGAGATGATCTCCGAGGTGATGCCCAGCGCGGGCAGCAGCACGATGTACACCTCCGGGTGGCCGAGGAACCAGAACAGGTGCTGGAAGAGGATGGGGCTGCCCCCGGTCTGCTCGAGCGCCTCGCCAGCGATGTGGATATCGCTGAGGTAGAAGCTCGTGCCGATGGTGCGGTCAAGCAGCAGCAGCAGTGCTGCGCTGAGCAGTACCGGGAAACTGAGGATGCCGATCACGGCGGTGATGAAGATCGCCCAGATCGTCAGCGGAAGGCGGGTCATCTTCATGCCCTTGGTGCGCAGGTTGAGGATGGTGACCACGTAATTGAGGCCGCCCATGAGCGAACTGGCGATGAAGAGCGTCATGCTGATCAGCCAGAGGTTCATGCCGGCTCCTGAGCCGGGCATGGCCTTGGGCAAGGCGCTCAGCGGCGGGTAGATCGTCCAGCCGGCGCTGGCGGGGCCGCCCTCCACGAAAAGCGAGGAGAGCATCACCACGCTGCTCAGGAAGAAGAACCAGTAGCTGAGCATGTTGATGAAGCCGCTGGCCATGTCGCGCGCACCCACCTGCAAGGGGATGAGCAGATTGGCGAAGGTGCCGCTGAGGCCGCCGGTGAGCACGAAGAACACCATGATGGTGCCGTGGATCGTGACCAGCGCCAGGTACATGTTGCTGTCGAGCACGCCGCCCGGGGCCCAGCGGTCGCCGAGGAAGAAGTTGGTGAACGCGAAGCCCTCATCGGGCCAGGCCAGCTGCAGGCGGAAGATCACGCTCATGATCACGGCCACCCAGGCCATGAAGATGGCCGTGACCAGGAACTGCTTCCCGATCATCTTGTGGTCCTGCGAGAACACCCACTTGGAGATGAAGCTCTCCTGGTGGTGATGATGCGCGAGGTGGCCGGCGGCGTGCCCGGTGTCTGCTGCGTGCGCGTGTGCACCCATGGCGGTCTCTTCTTTGCGGTTCAGTTAGCGGCGGGCAATGCGGCAATGGCCGAGCTGTCGGCGGCGAGGCTCGGGATCGAATCAGCGGCGGCAGGAACCTCGGGTTCGGCGCTGGGCTCGAAAGGCTTCCTGTTGGCCTCCATCTGCCACGCCTCGAACTCGGCAGGCGAGGTCACGATCAGCGGCATCTGCATGTTGTAGTGGCTCGCGCCGCAGATCTTGTTGCACATCAGCAGGAAATCGAACGCGTAGTCCTCTTTGCCCTGGGGCCGGCGGATCGCGTTGATCTCCTCCACCTGGCGCATGACCTCGGGAATGGTGCGCATGCTGTCGGTGGTGATCGTGGGCACCACTTTCATGCTGGTGGTCATGCCCGGCACGGCGTTCATCTGGAGGCGCAGGTGCGGGATGTAGGCGCTGTGGATGATGTCACGGCTGCGGATCAGGATGTTGGTCTCGCGGCCCTTGGGCAGGTAGAAGTCCTTGGTGATCACGTCATCAGCGCCATGCAGGTAAGCGCTGGCCGCGCCCTTGGCCTTGATGTCCTGCTGCATCACCATGCGCAGGTTCACGATGCGCGCCGCCATGCGGTCCAAGTACCCGACGTGGTGCTCGATCTCGGCCACCTTCGATTCGGGCAGCACCCTTTCGAGGCTGGCCAAGGCATCGGCCTTCTCTTGGGTGATCTCGGCCATGCGCTTCTCGATGGTCTTCTCCGTGACGATGCCCAGCGGGTTGTCGCCGTTGATGAGCCTGAAGTCCGTGGCGCCCAGCATGCCGTCCTCGCCGGGGTAGCGGGCGGTCCAGTCGAATTGCTTGGCGTAGAGCTCCACCACCACCGCCTCGGGCGAGGCCGGACTGGTGATCTCCTGCCAGGTGGTGAGACCGTAGATGATGATCACGAAGAGCACGCTGGCGGGGGCGATGGTCCAGGCCAGCTCCCACTTGTTGTTGTGCGGGTACCAGTACGCGCGCTGGCCCTTGCGGTGCACGTACCTGCCAGCGAAGTAGAACAGCAGGATGTTGGTGAAGAGGAAGGCGATGATCAGGATCCACCAGTTGAAGTTGAGCAGGGCATCGGTGGCCTCGCCCTGGGTGCTGGCGGCCACAGGCAGCATCTTGTCGCCATAGGCGAGCACCAGCCAGAGGAAGAAGCCGAAGTAGGCGATGGGGAAGAGCCACATCAGCATGGCATTCATCCGGTTGTCGCCATCGGAGATCTCCTCCTCGCGCTTGCCGCGCAGCTTCGAGGTGAGCTCGTACACGCGTGCCAACTGGGCCACCGCCAGGATGCCCAGTGCCACGACGATCAGGATCAGGAGCTTGGTCATTGTCCGCTATGCTTCAACCCGGCAGGGATGCCTTGTGTTCGTGGATCAGATGCTGTGGTGCACGCTCTCCTCCATGTACGGATGGTTCACCGGCGTGAGCGGAGCCTTCGCCAGGGTGCCGAGCACCATGCGGATGAAAGCACCGAGGAAGAGCACGAACATGCCGACGTCGAGCAGGCCCAGCCCGTGGAAATGGTGGCCGTTGGCGCCGGGCATCACGATCAAGTTCACATCCATCCAGTGGCCGATGAAGATCACCGTGCCCACGCCGATCAGGAAGCGGGGGTTGCGCTTGGCATCGCGGCTCATGAGCATCAGCATGGGCACCGCGAAGTTGATGAAGAAGGTGGTCCACATCAGCCAAGAGTGGTCGTTGATGCGGGCCTGGAAATAGGTCACCTCCTCCGGGATGTTGCTGTACCAGATCAGCATGAACTGGCTGAAGTACAGGTAGGACCACAGGAAGCTGATGGCGAAGACCCACTTGCCCAAGTCCTGGACGTGGCTGCTGTTCACCTGGGGCAGATAGCCCTTGCGCTTAAGGTAGAGCACCAAGGTCACGCCGGTGACCATGGCGCTCACCCACATGCCGCTGAACACGTACCAGCCGAAGAGGGTGCTGAACCAATGCGCATCGATGCTCATGAGCCAGTCCCAGGACAAGGTGCTGCTGAACACGGCGAACAGGACCAGGAAGAGCGCGCCTCGCCGGTACGTGAGCAAGTGCGTGCGCATGAGGCTCTCGCCGGCGAGGCCGTCCATCTCCAGGCTCTTCTTGCGGAACCAGCGCGCGAACAGGATGAAGGTGCCCAGGTAAGCGAGCGTGCGCAGCCAATAGAAGGGCATTCTGAAGAACATCTGCTTGCCCGCCATCACCGCATCGAAGTTGGGGCTCGCCGGGTCGTACAGGCTGGCGTCCATCCAGTGGTAGATGTGATGCAGGCCCATGCTGCCAGCGGCAAGCACCACGATCAGCACCACGGCGCCCACCGGAATCCAGCCCAAGACCGCCTCGAACAGGCGCTTCACCAGCACGCTCCACGCCGTCTCGGTGGCGTTCTGCAGGGCGTAGAAGAAGAGCGCGCCCAGGCCGATGCCCAGGAAGAAGAAGCCATTGACGAGCAGGGCGCTCCATGCACGCTGGTGGTGGTCGCTATGGTCGCCGATCACGCCCACGATGGTGGCGATCGCGCCCAAGCCGATCAACGCCATGCTCAGCGCGCTGGCCCGTTTGCTGATGGTGAAGTTCATCGCTGTTCGGTTCTGCTGATTCACAGGGTGGCCGGGGCCGCCGGCTCACGGGTCATCTTGCCTCCGTTCTGCAGGTACTGCACGTAGTGCGTCACCATCCAAAGCTCCTCCTTGTTCAGTTGCGAGGCGTGCGAGCCCATGGCCACGTTCTTCCCATACATCAACGAATGGAAGATCTTGCCTTCGGGCAGCTCCTTCAGCGGGCCTGTGTAGCTGCCGGGCGCCGGGTAATTGCCGTTGTTCACCACGGGGCCGTCGCCCTGCCCGGTGGCGCCGTGGCAGTGCGTGCAGAACTTCTCGTAGAGGCCCTTCCCCTTCTGCACCGTGGCCTCAGTCATTTCAATCGGGCTCTTCAGCTGCGCACCGGCCGTCTCATAGCCTTCCGCGGTGCCGGGGTACGGGTAGGGCATGTTGAACAGGGCCTTGGCGGAGTCGGTGCTGAAGGCGATGGTGCCAGCCACCGGCTTGCGAGCACTGGGCCTCTCGCGCTGCTCGCGGGCCTTCTCCTCGCTGAAGTGGTAGGGATCCTGGCCGTAGTCCACGTAGGCCTCCACGGCCGGGCTTCGGTACATGTCGGGCATGTACTCCACGCCGGGGCTGTTGGGGTCGCCCGTGCCGCAGGCGGCGAGCAACGCCAACGCGGCGAGCGGGGCAAGGGTATGTGCGGTGCGCATGGAGCTCAGCATGGGCGCTCGTTGATCTCGGTCACGGGAGTCTGGCGCAGCAGGGCGGCGATGGCCTCGGCGCTGTGGTCGTGGTTGTCGGCGGTGCGCACCTCCATGATGAACTTGTCGTCGGTGGTGCGCGGATCGGGGTTGCGGGCGGGCATGCCGGGCAAGGTCTTGTTGCGGATCAGGTAGGTGAGGGCCATGCCGTGGGCGGCGCACAGCACGGTGAACTCGAAGATCACCGGGATGAAGGCCGGCAGGTTCTTGTACATCGCCTGGCTGGGCTTGCCCCCGATGTTCATGGGCCAGTCATGGATGTTGAAGTACCAGATGCCAAGCAGGGCCAGCGCCATGCCGGTGATGCCGAACATGAAGCTCACGATGCCCATGCGGGTGCGCTTCACCCCGATGATGGGGTCGATGCCGTGGATCGGGAAGGGCGAGAACACGTCCTTCACCATGACTCCGCCGGACACCAGACGGCGCGCGCCGTCCTTCAGCTGCTCGGGGTCGTCATAGACCGCGTAGATGACCTTGTTCTCCATGGCTCAGTGGTGATGATGGGCGGCCGCGTCCTTCTTGTAGCTCTCGCCGCTGACCTTCAGGATGGACTTCACCTCGTTGAGGGCCAGCACAGGGAAGTAGCGGGCGAAGAGCAGGTAGAGGGTGAAGAAGATGCCGATGGTGCCCAGGAACACGCCCACGTCCACCCATGTAGGGTGGAACATGGTCCAGGCACTGGGCATATAATCACGATGGAGCGAGGTGACGATGATCACGAAGCGCTCGAACCACATGCCGATGTTCACGACGATGCTCATGAAGAAGGTGAAGGCCAGATTGGTGCGCAGCTTCTTGAACCAGAAGAGCTGCGGGCTGATCACGTTGCAGGTCATCATGCTCCAATAGGCCCAGAGATAGGGGCCGGTGGCGCGGTTGATGAAGGCGTAGCTCTCGTACTCCACGCCGCTGTACCAGCTGATGAAGAGCTCGGTGATGTACGCCACGCCGACGATGGAGCCCGTGACGATGATCACGATGTTCATGTACTCCACGTGCTTCACGGTGATGTAGCTCTCCAGGTGCATCACCTTGCGCAGCACCAGCAGCAGGGTGAGCACCATGGCGAAGCCGCTGAAGACGGCGCCGCTCACGAAGTAGGGCGGGAAGATGGTGGTGTGCCATCCGGGGATCACGCTGGTGGCGAAGTCGAAGCTCACCACGCTGTGCACCGAGAACACCAGCGGGGTGGCGATGCCGGCCAGCACCAAGCTCACCTCCTCGAAGCGCGTCCAGGCCTTGGCGTTGCCTGTCCAGCCGAAGCTGAGGATGCCATAGACCTTCTTCATCATCGGCCTGGTCACCTTGTCGCGTATGGTGGCGAAGTCGGGGATGAGGCCGATGTACCAGAACACGAGCGAGACGCTGAAGTAGGTGCTGATCGCGAACACGTCCCAGAGCAGCGGGCTGTTGAAGTTCACCCACAGCGAGCCGAATTGGTTGGGCAGGGGGAACACCCAGTAGGCCAGCCAGATCCTTCCCATGTGGATGCCAGGGAAGGTGGCCGCCATGATCACCGCGAAGATGGTCATGGCCTCGGCGCTGCGATTGATCGCCATGCGCCACCGCTGCCGGAAGAGCAGCAGCACCGCGCTGATGAGCGTGCCAGCGTGGCCGATGCCCACCCACCACACGAAATTGGTGATGTCCCAGGCCCAATCCACGGTCTTGTTCAGGCCCCAGGTACCGATGCCTTTGCCGATCAGGTAAAGGATGCAGCCCGTGCCGTACGCCGCGATGAGCGCCGCGATGGCCGTGAGGATGTACCAGCCGCGCGGGGCCTTGTTCTCAATCGGGCCCACGATATCGTTGGTGATGTCGTGGTAGGTCTTGTGACCCAGGATGAGCGGTTCTCTGATCGCTGCTTCTGCGTGCATGGTTCCGGGTCGTTTCGCTTAAGCGTGGTGAGCGGCCTCCTCCGAGTTGCGCACCTTCACGAGGTAGTTCACGTTGGGCTTCACGCCGACCTCCTCGAGCATATGGTAGCTGCGGTCGCCATCGGCCAGGCCACGCACCTTGCTGCTCTTGTCGTTGAGGTCGCCGAAGACGATGGCGCCCGTGCCGCACGCGGCGCTGCATGCGGTCTCGATGCTGCCGTCCTGCACCGGTGTGCCGGCCTTCTTGGCCGCGAGCTTGCCGGCCTGGATGCTCTGCACGCAGAGGCTGCACTTCTCGATCACGCCGCGCGCGCGCACGGTCACATCGGGGTTCAGCACCATGCGGCCCAGATCGTCCCAGGCGGGGTTCACCTCGCCGAACTGCGGGCTCACGTAGTTGAACCAATTGAAGCGGCGCACCTTGTAGGGGCAGTTGTTGGCGCAGTAGCGCGTGCCGATGCAGCGGTTGTAGGCCATCTGGTTAAGGCCCTCATTGCTGTGCGTGGTGGCCGCTACCGGGCACACCGTCTCGCACGGCGCGTGGTTGCAGTGCTGGCACATCACCGGCATGAAGTGCACGCTGGGGCGCTCGCTGGGCTCCTCCATGCGGGCGTAAAGGGCAATCTTGCCCTCACCGGCGGCGCGGCCCTCGGCCCACTTGGTGTCGCTGCTGTAGTAGCGGTCAAGGCGCAGCCAGTGCATCTCGCGGCTCCGGCGCACCTCGTCCTTGCCCACCACGGAGATGTTGTTCTCGCTGTTGCACGCGGTGATACAGGCCCCGCAGCCGATGCAGCTGTTCAGGTCGATGCTCAGGCCCCAGCGGTGGCCAACGCCCTCCACGGGGTGCTCCTCCCACAGGTCGAATTCGGCCACCGGCTTGCGGTCGCGGGAATCGATCACGCCGTCCTCGTTCACGTCTTCATGAACCGGGAGCGTGTGCGCTTCATTGTACGCGTCCTTGTCGCCCGTCTTGTACACCGCGAGGGAAGTCTCCTTCACGATGCTGTGGCGATCCATGTGCGTGAGGTGCGTCTGCGTGATCGCCATCGGGTAGGTCTCGCCCGTGGCCGTCACCGACACGTTCAGCGCATCGTAGCTCACCGTGCCGCTGCGGAGGCTGGTGAGCGGGTAGGCGTTCTGCCCCACCGGCATGCGCTCGCCGTTGTGGTCGGTGACCACGGCGGCCTTGCCCACCTTCTCGCCGTTGGCGCCACGGCCGTAGCCGAGTGCGATGGCGATGGTGCCTGATTTCTGTCCAGGGCTTGGAACAACCGGCAGCTTCAATTCAACATTTCCTGCCTTCACGCTCACCACGCCTGCAGGCGCTTGCTCGCCCAAGTAGTCGGGCAGGCCCAGCTTGCGCACATCGGCGAAGCTCATGCACACGTAATTGTCCCAGGTGATCTTGGTGAGCGGGTCGGGCATCTCCTGCAGCCAAGGATTGTTGGCGTGCTGTCCATCGCCGATGGCCTCGGTGGTGTAAAGGCTCAGCTCCCAGTCACCGGCTCCGCTCGCGGCCTGCTTGACGGTGGCTCCAGCGGCATTCACGTCGCCAGCGAAGGCCACGGGCGTGGCAGGCATGGCAAGGGAAACGAGGACGCCGTCGTGCAGGCTCTGGTTCCACACGCTGCCGAAATCCATCGTGGCGCCGTGCGCGGCCATGTTCGCCTGCCAGGTCTGCTCAATGAAGTCGGGCCACTTCATGTCGGACCCGCTCCACTTCAACAGGCTGCGTTGCCAACTGCGTGTGTCGAAGAGCTTGCTGATCACCGGCTGCGCCAAGGCGTACTGCCCGACCTTGGGCATGAAATCGCCCCAGCTCTCCAGCGCGTGGTTGTCCGGGCAGAGCCATTGGCAGAGGTTGGCGGTCTCATCGGCGTAGCGGCTGCAGCTCACACTGAGCCCCACTTTGGCCAGGCCGCTCTTGAACTCCTCGGCGTTGGGCAGGTTGTAGGCGGGGTTCACACCGGCCATGATCAGCGCGCCGATGGCGCCCGCGTTCATGTCCTTCACCAGTTGCGCCACTGAAGCGTCATCGCCCTGGAAGAAGTAGGTGTGGTTATCCAGATCGATGGTGCTGCCGTAGTTGCCCAGCATGCTGTTGATGCTGTTCACCAGCACCTGCACGCCTTCATCGTTGCAGCCGCAGACCACCAGGCTCCGGCCGCGCGCGCCGAGCAGGGCCTGCGCCGCTTCCATCAGTTCCTCGTTCTCCAAGCCGCCGCCGGCCACGGCGCCATTGCTCTGCTTGGCGATTGCATCGTGCAGAGCGATAACGGCAAGCGGGATCTCGCTCACCTTCACCGGGATACGGTGATCGGCATTGGCCCCGCTGATGCTCATGCGCGCTTCCACTTGGAAATGCTTGTTCATGGCGCCATCCGGGTCTCGACGGCTGGCGTACTGCCAAGCGTACTCGGTGGTGCTGCCCCAGCTGCTGAGGAAGTCGGCATCGAGGCTCACCACCACATCGGCCTTGGTGAAGTCGTAGCCTGGGAACACGCGCTTGCCGAAGCTCAGGCGGTTGGCGCTGGTGATGCCGCTGTAGCTGATGGCATCGTACTGCACATGCTCCACTGTGGCATGCTTCGCCTTCAAGGCGGCGATGGCGGCATTGGTGCTGGGGCCGATCACGGTACCCGTGAGCAGCACGATGCGCTTGCCGGCCGCTGTGGCAGCGTCCAGCCCTTGGCTGATGGCCTTGTCGGCCTCGTTCCACTTGGCGCCCTGCCAGGTGCCATCCGTCTTGCTGCGTGGACCTTTGAGGCGCTCGCCATCATAGAGCGAGAGCACGCTGCTATTGATGCGTGCGTTCACCACGCCCTTGTTGAGCGCAGGGTTGCGGTTGATGCCGAAGCGGGGGTTGCCCTTGATGTGGATGGGGCGCCCTTCGCGGGTCTTCACCAGGATGCTGGCGAAGTCCTGGCCATCGTAGTAGGTGCTCGCGTACCAATTGGCCACGCCGGGAGTGATCTCCTCGGGCTTGGTCACATAGGGGATGCTCTTGATCACCGGGGTCTCACAGGCGGCCAGCGTGGCGGCGCCCAAGGAGAAGCCCAGGAACTTGAGGAAGTCGCGGCGGCCGGTGCTGGCGCCTTGGAAGCTGGCATCGCCCAGGACCTGATCAAGGGCCAGGGGCTGGGCGAATTCGCTCGCGCTCGCCTTGTTGGCATCAGGCTCCTGACGCAGGTCGCCCGCGTCCATCCAATACTGCTTCATGCTCGACATCGTGCGCGCGTTTCTTAGTAGTGGCACTTGGCGCATTCCCAGCCGCCAAGCTCCTTCACGGTGATCTTGCCGTCCTCCAGGTATTCCTGCAGCTCTTTGTGCCCCAGCTTCTCGTCGCCGTTCAGGCGTGCAAGCACTTCATCGTAGTAGCCGTTGCCGGCCATTTTCACCTCCGTCTTGTTGTGGCAGTCAATGCACCAGCCCATGGTAAGCGGGCTCCACTGCTCGGCCACATCCATCTGCTCATCTATGGGCCCGTGGCAGGTCTGGCACTCGAGCTTGCCCACCGACACGTGAGTGGCATGGCTGAAGAAGACATGGTCGGGCAGGTTATGCACCTTCACCCATCGCACGGGCTCCTCCTGGCCGGTGTACTGCCCCTTGCCGGAATCCCAGCCTGCATGCTTATGGATTTTCTGGATCTCCTGGGTGCCCGCCTCGCTGCGGCCGACATCCACCGCCCGGTGGCAGTTCATGCACACGTTGAGGCTGGGGATGCCCGCATGCTTGCTCTTCTCCGCGCCGCTGTGGCAGTACTGGCAATTGATGGCCAGGTTGCCCTTGTCGGCCTTGCCCGCGTGCAGCGTGTGGTTGAACAGGATGGGCTGCTCGGGCTTGTAGTGCGGCACCTCATCACCGCCGTACACGCTGATCACCCACGCGGCGTCCCAGAGCTTCAGGGTCACCCATACTGTGATGAAGAGGCCCACGAAGCTCATGAAGACCTTGTGCTCCCAAGCCCACACCTTGAAGTGCTGCCAGCGGCTCAGGTCGGGCAGCGGCTGTTGGCCCTCGGTTTCGCGCACAGCGTTGGCCAGGCTGCGCTTCACGCTGCTCAACGAAAGACCCACCACCAAGAAGAGCAGCGCCAGCACCAGCAGCCATGGCCATTCGTTGGAGCCTTGGTCAACCGGAGCAGTAGGCGCGCTATCGGCCACCTTAGGCGCTGGAGGCGCCCAATTGTCCACATAGTAGAGGACGGCATCAATCTCCTCGTTGGAGAGTGCCACCGGCGTCATCGGCACTGGCTTGTACTCCTCCCAGATCGCCACCGCTAACTCATTGCCGGTCTTCAGGTAGGCTTGGCTGTTCTTCACCCAAGCATAGATGTCGCCCTTCCCTTCCCATTTGGCTTTCGCCCCTCTCAGGGCGGGTCCGGTCATCTTGGTGTCCACCTTGTGGCAGCTGGCGCAGTTGCCTTTGAAGAGCTTCTCGCCTTGCGCGTAAAGCGCAGCATCGGCCGGTTGGGCCTGAGCGGCAGCGAAGCTGAAGGACAAGAAGAGCGCGAGCGCGAATCGGATGGACCCTTTGGAACGTCGTGAAACACAGGCTGGAAGCGGCATTCCGGAGGGTTTAGGAGGGGAGCTCCCCATAAGTCGGCGGCAAAAATAAACGGGGATGTTTACGGCGGTCGGTTGGGGTGCTCGCTTGCCATGTAAGCGTCATTATTTAGAGAGCGTCTAAACAATTGGACATGCCTTCGATTGCTGTGAATCACCATTCAAGGCTGAACCACGGGCATACTTTTGGCCGCACCGCAAGCCGCTCTCGTGTTCCGTTTCAGCCTGATCCTCTTGCTCACACCGCTGTGCGCGCGGGCGCAGCAGACGCCCCCGCGTCTCTTCGCATCGACCAGGCCCGTGGTTGACACGCCCGCTGTACCAGAACACATGCCTGGCAAGGTGGACGTGCGAGCGGATGCCAAGGTGGAACGGCTCATGGAGCGCTTCGCCGCAGTGAAGCATCCGCAGGCCGGCTACCGTGTGCAGGTGTACTTGGGCGAGCGCAAGGCAGCCGAAGAGGCCAAGCGTGCCTTCCTGCAGTCAAGCCCCGATACACCGGCTTACCTCAGCTGGTTGGCGCCCAATTGGCGTTTGCGCATCGGCGACTGCCGCACCCGGCTGGAGGCGGAGCGCCTTTTGCGTGATCTGCGTTCGGCCTATCCGGGATGTTACATCGTGCCGGATCAGATCGAGATGGCTTCGGCCGCTAAAGCCCGAACGCCTTCTTCACCTCTGCCAGCGCGTTGAGCTCCTCCCAAGGGAAGAGCTTCACGGTGACCTTCGCGGTCTGGCCGGCGTTGCTGAATGTCTTGGTCGCCGTGCGGCTCTCGCGGCCCATATGGCCGTAGCTGGCGGTCTCACTGTAAATGGGTGTGCGCAGGGCGAAGCGCTGCTCGATGAAGTACGGGCGCATGTCGAACTGGGGCAGCGCGGCGATCTTCTTCGCGATCTGGCCGTCGGTGAGCTTCACCTTGCTGGTACCGTAGGTGTACACGTAGAAGCCCACGGGCTTCGCCACGCCGATGGCGTAAGCCACCTGCACGAGCACTTCATCGCACACGCCGGCCGCGACCAGGTGCTTGGCGACATGTCGCGCCGCATAGGCCGCGCTACGGTCCACTTTGCTGGGGTCCTTGCCGCTGAAGGCGCCGCCGCCGTGCGCGCCCTTGCCGCCGTAGGTGTCCACGATGATCTTGCGGCCGGTTAGGCCAGTGTCGCCGTGCGGGCCGCCGATCACGAACTTGCCCGTGGGGTTGATGTGGTAGGCGATGTCCTTGCCGAAGAGTGCCTGGGTGCGCTTGGGCAGCTTCTTCATCACGCGCGGGATCAGGATGCCGATCACGTCGGCCTTGATCTTCGCGAGCATCCTGGCCTCCTTGTCGAAATCATCGTGCTGGGTGCTCACGACGATGGTGTCGATCTTCCTCGGGCTGTTGTCGTCGTTGTACTCGATGGTCACCTGGCTCTTCGCGTCGGGGCGCAGGTAAGGCATCGGGCTCTTCTTCTCCCGGCGGATCGCGGCCAGTTCGCGGAGCAGCAGATGGCTGAGCTCCAAAGGCAGGGGCATGTAGTTCTCCGTGTCGCGGCAGGCGTAGCCGAACATCATGCCCTGGTCGCCGGCGCCCTGCTCCT
>CAZFBP010000033.1:0-17672 GCA_964517255.1 uncultured Chryseobacterium sp. | reverse complement strand
GCCGCGAACGAGCAGGGCCACCTTGCTTGCAAGGCGGCCAAGTACTTCATTCTCAGCGTCAACGAGCAGCCATGCTTGCTGCACCGTGGCCTCGTTGGCCATGCTGGTGGTGTGGGTGGTGGATGCCACGGAAGTGCGGATTGAGAGGGTATTTCCCGGAAAACGGGGTGCGAATATAGCGGGGATGGGCATTTCCAAACATCCTGTGGAGCATCCAGGGTCCAAGCACGACGGCTCGAAACGCATGCAGCCGCTCATTGAGCGGCTGCATGCGACCGGCTGATGTGGCCCATTAGAGCATGAGGGTGAGGCCAGCGTTCAGGTAAGAGATGCCATACCCCAGTTCTCCGTACACGCCGAATTTCTCCGTGAACAGGTATCGAGCCCCAGCGAAGGCCGAGTACGTGGCGAAACTGGATGTGTAACTCACCCCGTCATCATAGTCACTGGTGACACCGTTGTACGTGCGGGTGCTCTTGTCCGAGTAGCTGCCGATGTTGTAACCCAGCATTACGCCACCGTACAGGTCAAGCTTATCGTTGCCATGCCACCAATTCAGATGATAGCTGGCGCGCGCACCGATCACCAAGTTGCTCCATCGGCGGTCATAGTGGTATGAGTAGCCGAAAATATTCGAGTAGTCGTACTCATACTTCACGGTCTTGTATCCGATGAATCCTCCGACTCCGAGCACATCGGGCCCGAGCTGCTTCAAGCCTCGGTCGAAACTGATGGTGAAGGCAGGTGAGGACCGGTATGTGCCTGTGCTCAGGCTGGCATAGCTGTACCGATAGCCACCAATGCCGATACCGACATTGATCGCGTTCGTGCCCTCTTCAAAGGCTTGGGCAGCTGTTCGATTGCCAGTGAGCAAGGCCGCGGTGAGCGAGGCGGCGCAGAGAAGGTTGGTCGCGGTACGCATGTTCAAGGGTTTTGCATTTCGTTAACGAAGATCGGGCCAAAGATGTAGGGCCGAATCGAATCACGCAATGACACCTAGTTCCCGCCCGATCTTCCCGAAGGCCGCCAACGCCTTGTCGATGTGCGCATCGGTATGCGCCGCGCTGAGCTGCACGCGGATGCGGGCCGTATCCTTGGGCACTACCGGGAAGAAGAAGCCAATCACATAGATGCCTTCCTCCAGCAGCTTGTCGGCCATCACCTGACTGAGCTTGGCATCGCCGAGCATCACGGGCACGATGGCCGCTCCCGCGCCGCGCGTCTTGAAGCCGAGCGCCTCGATCCCGGTGCGGAAGCGATCCACGTTCTTCTCCAATCGGTCTCGCAGTTCCGTGCTGGCGCTAAGCAAATCGATGACCTTGATCGAGGCGCCCACGATGGCCGGCGCGAGCGAATTGCTGAAGAGGTACGGGCGTGATCGCTGCCTGAGCATCTCGATGATCTCCTTGCGGCCGGTGGTGTAGCCGCCCATGGCACCGCCCAAGGCCTTGCCCAAGGTGCCGGTGATGATGTCCACGCGGCCCGCGACACCGCAATGCTCCGCGCTGCCGCGCCCGGTCCTCCCGATGAAGCCGGCGGCGTGGCACTCATCAACCATCACCAGCGCCTCGTGCTTGTCGGCCAAGTCGCAAATGCCCTTCAAATCGGCCACGATGCCATCCATGCTGAAGACGCCATCGGTGACGATGATGATGTGCCGCGATCCATCGGCGCGCGCCTGCTTCAGCTGCGCTTCCAGATCGCTCATGTCGTTGTTGGCGTAGCGGTAGCGCTTCGCCTTGCAGAGGCGCACGCCATCAATGATGCTGGCGTGGTTCAGCGCGTCGCTGATGATCGCATCCTCTTCGCCCAGCAGCGGCTCGAAGACACCGCCGTTGGCATCGAAGCAGGCCGCGTAGAGGATGGTGTCCTCCGTTCCATGGAAGGAGGCGAGCTTCGCCTCGAGCTCCTTGTGGATGTCCTGGGTGCCGCAGATGAAGCGCACGCTGCTCATGCCGAAACCATGCGTATCGAGCGTGGCGTGCGCGGCCTTCACCACTTCGGGATGCGAGGAGAGCCCCAGGTAATTGTTCGCGCAGAAGTTCAGCACCGTGCGTCCATTCACGGTGATCCCCGCGCCTTGCTCACTGGTGATGATGCGTTCGCGCTTGAACAGGCCCGCATCATGGATGGAGGCCAGTTCGTTCTGGAGATGCTGCTGCAGCTTGCCGTACATGCCTGCTCGGATTGGTCGGCGAAAGTAGGCCTGTGGCTTCTGATGAGCCGGTCACCATTCATCGGGCGAAGGCGATCACCTTTGCGGTCATGGACACCAGACTCGACGGACAGCACGCGCTCGTGCTGGGGGCCTCGCAAGGAATCGGGAGGGCCGTGGCCATGGAATTGGCCGGGCTCGGCGCCACCATCACCGTACTAGCGCGCGACCAGGCGAAGCTCGACGCGCTGCTCGGTGAGTTGGCCGGAAGCGGGCATTCCGCCCACGCGATCGATGTCTCGAATACCACCGCCTTGGCCGATCGCATGCACGCGCTCGCGGACAAAAGGCCCATCAGCATCATCGTGAACAACAGTGGCGGACCCGCACCCGGACCCGCCCACACGGCCGAGGCCTCATCCTATGAAGCCGCCTTCCGCCAGCACCTTCTTGCCTACCAGACCGTCGCGCTGGCCCTGGTCCCCGGCATGAAGGAGCGCGGTCATGGTCGCATCATCAACATCATCAGCACCAGCGTGAAGCAGCCGTTGCACAACCTGGGGGTGAGCAACACGATCCGTGCAGCGGTGGCCAATTGGGCCAAGACCCTCGCCCATGAGCTCGGCCAGCACGGCATCACCGTGAACAATGTGCTGCCGGGCGCCACCAGCACCGAACGCCTGGATGCCATCGTCCGCAACAAAGCGGCCAAGCAGGGCATTAGCGAGGAAGCCGCAGCAGAAGAGATGCGCGCGGAGATCCCGATGCGCCGTTTCGCACGGCCCGAGGAGATCGCCCACGCCGTGGCCTTCCTGGCGGGCCCCGCCGGGGCCTACATCAACGGCATCAACCTGCCGGTTGATGGCGGACGTACAGCGTGCCTCTAATCAGGCTTGAAAGGTGGTTTGCTTCTGAAACTTATGCTGTCAAGCTCTCGCAGTGCGGGAGCAGAATAACGCTACATTTGATTACCTAAAACCCCTCGCCATGAAAACGAACGAGGTCATACGGTTCTTCTTCGTCATCGCCCTGATACTGGGTCTGAACCAAGTGACGCATGCCGCGCAATTGAATTTGACGAACGCGACATCCTGCTCTTATACTGTGGAAATCACTTGGCGGAAATCATGTCCGGCAAGCTGCGGCTCAACCCCTGACGTTACTACCACGGTTGGCGCAAATAGCACTTTGAACTATGACCCGCCTTCGGGGAATATCATATGCTCCGTGTCCATTCGGATATCACACAATGTGGTGAGCACGTGGACGTGCCAGACGAATGGTTGGAGTGTCCCGAATCCTGTTGGTTGCGGCGGATTCATCCTATGGGTCCACAATGCGCTGAGCAATGCCCGCATCGACTACACGTAGTCATTAGCGGGCAGCCCACCAAGACTCTCGAACCGGCAACCAGCATTTGCGGGCACGAAAATGGGCGCATGGCGTGCCTGTGAAAGATTGGCCTGAATGAAAAGGGCTGGCATCGCTGCCAGCCCTTTCCATCTCGAATCGTGCCTGCCGGCAATCAGTGCGCGATGACCACGCGCTGGTCGAAGCGCTTGCCGCCTTGGACCACGCTCACCACGTAGGCACCGTTGGCCAGGGCGTGCGTATCCATCGTGTAAGTGCGCTTGAACGTCTCGGCGAGGTTCTGCGTGCTCACCACGTTCCCGAGCAGGTCGTACAAGGTCATAGTGGCGCGGCCACTGAAGCCATTGAATGCCAGGGTCAATTGGTCGTTCGCAGGAGTGGGGTACAGATTGATGCCCGCAAGTTCCTCGTTCTCGAACAGGCCGATGATCACCTGGCCGTTGTCGGTGATCGCCACGTCATCCACAAGCACATTGAACACCGTGGTCCCGTTCTCCTTGCCCTCGATCTTCACTTCGTGCGTGCTGCCGTTCGCAAAGGTGTTGATGTCAACCGCCCACAGGGTGTAGTCTGTGTAAGCGGTAGAATCGAGCGCCGTCAATTCGCCGACTTGATTCCCATCGATGAAGGCCCTGAGATAGTTGGCTGCCGTGCCGTCGCCGGTCCCGGGCATCTTCACGTACATGGCCAGCTTGACATCCGTTCCAGTAGGGATGGTGGCATTCTGAATCAGCGATCCGAGCTCAGTAGCTGAGCCGCTTCCACCGAACCAGGAATAGATGGTGCCCGTGCGAGGTGTGCAGGGGCCGCCGCAGGTGCCGCACGCTGCATTGCAGAGCGGGGTGCCGTAGTTGACAGAGGCCTCGGTCCAAGTGCCGGCGCCGATCCCGGCCTCGAAGCCCCCATCGTTGATTTGGGCGAGGCCCATCAACGTGATGCAAAGACCGGAGAGTAGAGTCGTTGTTCTTTTCATGTTGGTTGTGTTTGCAGCAAAGGTGGGCTTCCCAATCAACAATTGGAAACACGACGTGCGAACATTCTGTCCCGCTTGTCACATGGGAACGAACCGCTTCCGGCTTGGAAGCCACCAACGACCGACGAAAGCAGCGGTCTTAGGGCCGCACCGCCGCAGTGATAGGTGATCAGATCCTCGAGACCCGGAAGGGCAGCTGAAAGACCACCGGCACAGGACGTCCGTTCTGCGTGGCCGGGTTCATGGGCGGCATACTGCGGATCACGCGCTCGATCTCCGCTTGAACCGCAGGGCTGGGCTTGGGCACGCACACCACGTTCGCGATGCCGCCCTCCTTGTCGATCACGATGGAGACCGTGGTGCGCTCCTCGCGCCGCATGCCCTCTGGCACCACGAAGTTGCGCTTGAGGTGCTGATCGATGATGCGCTCCGTGCACGCATCGATGTCCTCGCGACGTGAATCGAGGCAGCGACGGAAGTAGGGGCGCTGCTCCACGTGATCCCAGGGCGCCGGACCCGGCTCCACGACTTCATCGGGGTTCACAGGGCCGGGGTCGGTCGGCCCGGGGTCAGGCAAGGGTTCTCCGGGCTTGCCAGGCTCGGGTCGTGGATCCGGATCCGGCGCTGGATCGGGCCCAGGCACCACGATAGCCTGGCGCTTCTTCGGCTTCGAAATCTTGTCGGCACCAGCCTCCTTCTTCTTGAGTATCACGACCGGCGGCAGTTCCACGAGGCCATCATCGACGATCAGCTCAGGGACCTGGCGATGGGGAATGCCCGGCGCCGACCGCCATTCGAAGGCCACGAGCACGAAGGCCAGGGCCAGGCTCAGGCCGATGCTGAAACGGCGGCCGTGCTGCTGGGCGACGGCGCGCCATGGATGCTGCTGCATGCGCATGCTGAAGGGGTTTGGTTCCCTAACAGACCACGCGGGCGGATCATTGCGCGTCGGGCGCCACCAGGCGGAAGCCTTGGCCGTGTATATTGATGATCTCGGTGGCGGGATCCTCCCTGAGGTACTTGCGCAGCTTGGCGATGTACACATCCATGCTGCGGCCATTGAAGTAGCTGTCGTTGCCCCACACCTTGTTGAGGGCCACCGCGCGCTCCAGTACCTGGTTGCGGTGCAGGCAGAGCAGCCGTAATAATTCGCTCTCCTTGGTGGTGAGCCTGCGCTCGCCGGCGGGGGTGCGCAGGATCTGCTTGCGCGGATCGTACTCGATGCCCGAGAATCGGAAGAGCACCGGCTCATCGGGCGCTGGCTCGGCGCCCTTGGTGCGGCGCAGCACCGCGGCAATGCGCAGCAGTAGCTCCTCCATGCCGAATGGCTTGGTGATGTAATCGTCGGCGCCGCTCTGGAAGCCCTGAATGGTGTCTTGCTTCATGCTCTTGGCCGTGAGGAAGATGATGGGCACCTCGGCGTCCTTGGCGCGGATCTCCCTGCCCAGGGTGAAGCCATCCTTCTGGGGCATCATCACATCGAGCAGGATCAGGTCGTACTTGCCCTTCCCATAGGCCTGCGCGCCTTGCTGGCCATCGGTGCGCAGATCGGCCTCGTACCCGCGGGCGCGGAGGTAATCGGTGAGCATGCGGCCGAGGTTGGGGTCGTCCTCGACGACGAGAAGGCGCGTGTTGTTGCTCATGCGTGGAACGGGAGGTAAATATGGAAGGTGCTGCCGCTTCCTGGGGCGCTCTCCACCCGGATGCGGCCGCCATGGCGGTCAACCACGCTCTTCACGTAGCTGAGGCCCAAGCCGAAGCCTTTGGCGTTGTGCAGGTTGCCGGTGGGCACGCGATAGAGCCGGTCGAAGATCTTTCGCTGCTCGCTGGCCGGTATGCCGATGCCGTTGTCCGTCACGCTGAGGGTGATGCCCTCATCGTCGCTGCGCGTGGCGATGCGCAGGCGCGGCGGCTTCTCGCAGTACTTCACGGCGTTGTCGATCAGGTTGTAAAGCAGGTTGGTGAGATGGATACGGTCGGCCTTGAGGCGGTGCAGCTCCGCCTTCAGCTCGGTCTCGATCACGCCATCGCGGCGGCTCACCTGCATGGCGCTGCTGCGCACCACATCGTCGATCACGGCATGCACGTCCAGGTCCACGGGCTTCATCACCATGCGCCCGCTGTCCTGCACGGCGCTCTGCAGCACGTTCTCCACCAGCGCGCCCAACCGCTTGTTCTCATCGCGGATCATGGCGGTGTACGCGCGCACCTGCTCTTCGGTGCGCGGTATGCCAGGGTCGGCGAGGGCCTCGCAGGCCAGGCCGATGGTGCTGATGGGCGTCTTGAGCTCGTGGGTGAGGTTGTTCACCAGGTCGTTGCGGATGTCGTTGAGGCGCTTCTGCCGCACCACGGAACGGATGGTGTACGAGAAGGCCAGTGCGATGATGGCCACGAAGAGCGCCGAGGCGATGAGCATGGGCCAGGCGCCGCTGAGCAGCGCGGAGCGGGCATGGTCGGCTTGCACATGAATGAAGTGAGGCGCGCCGGCTGCATCGTGGCGGAAGAGGCGAACACGGAACGGCGCATCGCGGAGCGATTCCATGGCGCTATCGGGCATGGCCAAGCCGGGCACGGGCTCGTGCTCCGCATTGAAGATGGCCCAGCGCGGCCGCCCTTCGACGCCCAGGCCGGTGAGTTCCTGCCGGAGCATGCTGTCGAGGGCCACCGGGTCGATGCGCCGCCGGATATCGCGGCTCAGCTCTTTGGCGAAGACCCCGCGCGCCAGGTCGTCGATCATCTCCTGGTACATCGCCGCTTCTGCGGCGGCGGCGTCGGCATGAAGGCCGTCAGCAGGTTCCGGGGCCAGCAGGTCATCATCTGTCGGGGCCACCAAGGCGGCCTGGCGCCGTTCCGCCGCTGCGCGCAGCGAATCGATGCGCGCGAGCATCTTCCTGCCTTTGCGATTCTTGCGCAGGTCCTGCATGCGCTCGGCGCGCTCAGCGCCCTCGCTCACGCGGTGCAGCGCGCCTGCCACCTCGCGGCCGAACTGGTCCTCGCGCAACGCGATGGTCTCGCGCGTCCAGATCACCTGCACGGCCAGCAGTCCGGCCAGCGCCACCACGATCGCCCCGAGCATCACGGCGATGCTGCGCTTGTCCATGCGAGCGAAGCTAGGCGCGGCGCTCCGAGGGCACGGCGGTTAACTCACATTAACGTTCGTTGACCGAGCCTTCACACGGCTGCCCTGAGCGCCGCGGAATCTTTGCGCCGTAAGCATCGTGCTACACGTCCGAAGGGACGGCATCATATCAAACGAGCTGTACAGGAGGTTTGGTTTTGGTTCACTGAACAGCGCAACAAGGGGTCGGAAGGCTCTCACGCGAGTGGGGGCCTTTCGATTTTCTCAGCGCTTCGTCTGGCGCGAAAGGCGCAGCAGATGCAGCAGCGCGAGCAGGGCGAGAAAGAGGCCCAGGAACTCGCGCACCACTTCGATGTGCGGCTCTTCGGCCTTCATGCTCCCCGCGATGTCGGGGAAGCCCATGCGCGCCCAGTCGAGCATGCCGGGCGCCAGGATCGCCATCCAGATGATCACCGCGATGGCGACCGCGATGAGCGCCCACCTCGGCGCCCGCCCGAGAGCGGCCAGCCCGCACAGGACGGCCACCGCGCCGTACACCGCGATCCACCCGAGCGGGTCGGGGTCGTTGTGCTGCACGGCGGCAAAGAGCGTGAAGAGGACGGCGAGGATCCAGTTGAGTGCTTTCATGGGTGGTCAGAATTCAATGCGGTAGCTGAGGTTGGGGATCAGGCCGAGCTGGTAGCGCGTCACCGTCTCGCCCTTGCGGAAGTCGAAGTAACGGAACGCCTCGTTGCGCGCGTTGGTGGCGTTCTGGAGATCCAATGACCATTGCCCCGTGCGTCCGTTGCGGTCGCGCTTCAGATAGATGCGCAGGTCGATGCGGCGCGTGTCGTTGAGCTTCTCGGAATAGCTGCCATCATCGCCTACATGATAGATGAAGCCCCGGCGCGGCTGCGGATTGAGCGGGGAGTACCGCATGCCTCCCGCCGCAAGCGCTCGAATGCTCACGCCCCAAGTGCGCACGCGATCCACCTTCACCTTGCGCCATTCACGGCCACCCATCGCGTTCGCGGTGTAACCTGCATCCCAACGCGATGCGCGTTCGACCCCGCCTGCCTCGAAGCGGCTGCTGAAGACGCTTCCATTCACCTGCGCGTACCAGCCATCGGCGAAGGCTCGCGCGATGCTCAGTTCCACTCCGCTGTTGAGAGCGCGCCCTGTTGCTTGCATCGGGTGGTAGCTTGGCTCATCCCATGCGTTCACCAACGATTCACCACCGAAAGAGTTGACCCCTGACCAGGTGACCGGCACACCCTCGATGCGTTGCGCGTAGGCTTCGATTCGCGCGGTGAGCTTCTCCCCCATCCGCTGGTTGAACCCGATCGATGCATCCTCGGCGCGCATCAAGCCCAAGCTGGAATTATTCGGATAGCCGATGGTGGGCGGCGATGGATTGATCACGTTGATCACTTGCTGGCAGGGCATCTGGCTGCGCCGTCCGTAGGCCAGCCAGATCTCAGAGCGCTTACCCACTTGCCAGCGCAGATTCGCGCGCGGCTCCCAGTTGCTGCTCGCATCGGGAGAGAGCATGGCGTAGCCGAGGCCGACGGTCGCCGTGATGCGGTCCGTCAACGCGATCCTCGCCTGCGCGAAGGGCCGCAGCAGGAACCCGCTGGTCTCATCGCTGAGCACATTCACCATGCGCCGGTGCAGTGCGCTGGCGCCTTCCTCGATGCTCACGCGCGCGCTCACGCGGTGCTCCACGCGAGCAATGCCCGAGAGCTTGCGCTCGTAGAGCTCCGCGTAGGCCGTGCCTTGCGAATAGACGGCGGTATCGGTCTCGGATTCCGTACGGCCCTGGAAAGCCGCGCTCATGGCAGCAGTAGCATGGAGCATGGTGCGCTTGCCGAAGGGCAGCCGCAGCGTGAACCCGCCAGCGCCCATGCTGCTGGTGTAGGTGATGTCGCGCGAGTCCTTGTCGAACGCCCAATCCGCAGTATCCGCCTTGGCCTCGAAGACGTTGCTGCTGGTGCCGCCGAGGGCGAATGCGCGCAGCTCCCCGCGCTCGCCCAATCGCGTGCCCACATGCACACTAAGGTCCTGGAAGGTGATGGCCTCATCGCCGAGGTTCACGCCCAGGGCGCTCAGCAGGCCCACTGTGCTGTACCGGTAGTTCACCAAGTGGAAGGCGCGGCCTCCCTTGCCGATCGGCCCTTCGGTGCTGAGGTCCAGGCCGAGCAGCCCGGCCTGCGCGGTCCATTCGCGGTGATCGCGGTTGCCTTCGCGAAGCAGCATGTCCATGATGCCGCCCAAGGCATTGCCATGCGCCGCAGGCATCACGCCGGTGCGCAAGCGCGAGGGCGCGAGCATCTGCGCGCTGAGGATGTTCACGCCGCCGCCGCTCAAGGTGGGCAGGTCGCTCGCAGTGCCCGCGTTGCCCAAGTGGTTCGGGCTCACGATCTCCGCCCCTTCCAGGTGCCACGCGCTGGCGTTGGGCGAAGTGCCTCGCACGCTGAGGTGATTGGCCTGGTCATTCACCGCCACGATCCCCGGCGTGCCTGCCACCAAACGCGCCGGATCCTGGAACATGGCCGGGTAGCGCAGGCCTTGCTCCACGGTGAAGGCCCGGGTTCCGAGAAGATCGGCTGTTTCGCGCACCGGCGCCGACACCTCCACCCCTTCCAAGCTCACGGACTGCGGCTCCAGCGTGAAATCGATCACGCACTCCTTGCCGCTGCGCACCCACGCCTCTGGCACCGTGAGCGGCGCGTAACCGACTACCGTGGCGCGAAGGGCATGCAGGCCCACGGGAAGGTCGCGCAGCGCGTACCGTCCCAAGCTGTCGGTGGCCGTGCCGATGGGCGGATCGGCGGCGAGCAGCGCGATGGAGGCCTGGCCCAATGGCGCTCCGGTGACGGCATCGCGCACGGTGCCCAGCACGGTGCCGCGCGGCTCTTGCGCGCGCAGCTCCACGGAGGCGGCGAACAGAAGGGCGGCGAGGGACAGGCGGGCGGCGCGCACGGCGCGATGATAGCCCGGCATCGCTCCAGCGGTGGCGTAGGTGCTGGCCGGAAGCCAACCGCTTGCTGTGGATGGGCCGCGCGTTGATTCGGTCGGGTACCTTCGGCGGCCCATGCAGCACGTGCTCAACCTCATCGGCGGCGAATTGCGACCGGCCATTGGCGGTGGCTGGATCGACGATCACGAGCCCGCTACCGGAAAAGCGTTCGCTTCCATCGCCGACAGCGATGCCCGCGATGTGCAAGCCGCCGTGGTCGCCGCTGAAACCGCATTCCCCGCCTGGCGCGCACTGGGCCGTGAAGGCCGCAGCAACGCCATGCTCCGGCTCGCCGTGCTCATCGAGCGCGACCTTGAGCTCTTCGCGCAGGCCGAGAGCCGAGACAACGGCAAGCCCGTTCACCTTGCGCGCAAGGTTGACATCCCGCGTGCCGTGGCCAACCTGCGCTTCTTCGCCACAGCCGTGCTCCACTTCCGCACCGATGCGCACATGATGGATGGCATCGCGGTGAACTACACCGAGCGTGAGCCCATCGGCGTGGTAGGATGCATCAGCCCGTGGAACCTGCCGCTCTACCTTTTCACCTGGAAGATCGCCCCGGCGCTGGCCACGGGCAACACCGTGGTGGCCAAGCCCAGCGAGGTCACGCCCATGACCGCGCACCTGCTCGCCGAGCGATGCATCGAGGCGGGCTTCCCGGCAGGCGCTCTCAACATCGTGCATGGCCTCGGCCCGAAGGTGGGCGCCGCGATCACCGCGCATCCTTCCACCACGGCCATCTCCTTCACGGGCGGCACGCGCACCGGCGCCGAGATCGCGCGCGTGGCGGCGCCGATGTTCAAGAAGCTCAGCTTGGAACTCGGCGGCAAGAACCCCGTGCTGGTCTTCGCCGATTGCGACTTCGAGGAGATGCTGCGCACCACGGTGCTCAGCTCCTTCCGCAACCAGGGGCAGATCTGCCTGTGCGGCTCGCGCATCCTCGTGGAGCGGAGCATCTACGAGAAGTTCAAGGCCGCCTTCGTCGAGCGGGTGAAGGCGCTGCGCGTGGGCGATCCGCGCGATCCAAACAGCGATCTGGGCGCCGTGGTCTCCGAGGCCCACATGGAGAAAGTGCTCGGCCACATCGCGCTGGCGAAGGAGGAAGGCGGCACGGTGCTCTGCGGCGGCGTGCGCGTTCGGCTGCCGGGCGAACTGGCCGGCGGCTGGTACCTCCAGCCCACGGTGATCGAGGGCCTCGGCCCCGCTTGCCGAACGAACCAGGAGGAGATCTTCGGGCCGGTGGTCACCCTGCAGCCCTTCGATGATGAGGCGCACGCGCTGGTGCTGGCGAACGATTCGGTCTATGGCCTTGCCAGCGTGGTGTGGACCAGCGACCTGAAGCGCGCGCATCGCGTGGCGCGTGAGCTGCGGAGCGGGATCGTGTGGGTGAACTGCTGGATGGTGCGCGACCTGCGCACGCCTTTCGGCGGCATGAAGCAGAGCGGCGTGGGCCGCGAGGGAGGCGAGGAAGCGCTGCGTTTCTTCACCGAGGCGAAGAACATCTGCATCCGTCTCTAACGCCCCTTCATGCCGTTGGTGAAGAACCAGCCGAAGCGGCGGTCGAACCAAGCGGAGAAGCGATCGAGCACGCTGGATGCGCGAAGGAGGAGAGCTGGCATTTGCATGGCTTGAACGAATCAACCGAATTCGGGTTCCGATCCGTGCGTGCCGATCGTGAATGATCGCTAAAAGGCGGAGATGATCCAGGGAAAGGCGGAAGCCGAGCTCAGATGCGCGCGCGCAGCGAATCGCAATCTTCCGGACCGCCCTGCGCGAAGGCCAGCGGCTCCCTGCTGATCCGCGCCAGCTCGATCAGGCCTTCATCGATGAGCGCGGCCGCATCGCCTCCCCGCACCGCCGAGCGATAGCGTCGCTCCAGTTCGAAGGGCGATAGGCCGGTCACTGCGGCGATCCGTTCGCGGATGCCATCGCGCGCGTCATCCGCAGCGCGCCAGCACAACTCGATCCACCGGTCTCGCGCGCCGCCGCCCACCGCGATCAAGCCTCCTGGCATGAGGCCCGAAGCGCCCAGCCAGGCGAAGGCAGCGAGCATGGCACGTTTGGCCCGGAGCAGCGCGGAGGCATCGTCGGTGATCTCACGGTCCAGCACGCGCAGGGCGGCATCCTGCACCAGGGATGCGCCACCGCAGCGCAGGGCCATCAGCACGCCATCCGCGCGGGCGCAGCGGTGGATCGCCAGACATTCATCGAAGGCGTTGTCGCCGGCCTCGCCCAAGGGCACGTGCAAAGCGAACAACGCGTGCCCCTGTTCAAGCGGCAGCACCCGATGCTGAATGCCGTTGCCGGAGCGGCGGGCCATCTCGATCAGGCCAAGGCCGGCGCCGCCGCGTGCCGAGTGGCTACCGTCGCGCAGGCGATCGAGGAAGAGCGATTTCAGATGGCTCCTGCCCGTGGCGCCCAAACGAGCGATGGCCTGTTCGAGCGCGTCCACCTCATCGGCGCGCACGGGGTTCACGGCGATCACGTCCTCGCCACTCGCACTGGCGCGCAGCGCGAAGAAGCACTCGGCATCCGTCGCGTCCGAACGGTGGCGCGTGATGTTCTGGAAGGCCTCCACCATGATGAAGGCCAGGCGCTGGCTGTGCGTCTTGCCGCGATCGGCCTGATCGGCGGCCACCTCTCCCATCACGATCAGCTCCGGCGCCAGGCCTTCGTTGAACGACCCTCGGTACAGGAACGCGAATCGCGCTCCTTCCAGCAGCCGGTACAGGCTATGCGCGCCAGATGCTGCCATGCGGTCGCGGCCAAGATAGGCGCCGGTACTTTCGCCTCCCTTCGTCATGGCCAGCATCGATCCGGAACTCGTGGAGAAAGCACGTCTACATGTGCGGCGTTGGTTCGTGCGGCGCATGCCCCACCACCTCGTCTTCCACGACCTGGAGCACACTGAGAGCGTGGCGCGCACAGCGGCCGCGTTGGGCAGAGCCCACGGACTGGGCGAACAGGAGCGCTGCCTGCTGGAGATCGCGGCTTTGTTCCACGACACAGGCTACGCCATCGCCTACAAGGGTCACGAACAGGAGAGCGCGCGGCTGGCGGAGGCCTTCCTCGCGCGGCATGGGGTGGCGCATCGCAGCAGAGCCGCCATGCACTCCCTGATCCTGTGCACGCGCGCGGGGCAGCGTCCGCGCCACGCGCTGCACGCGCTGCTGCGCGATGCGGATTCCGCGAAGGCGGGGCAGGCCGATTTCGATGCGCATGGCGAGTTGCTGCGCATTGAGCGCGAGCAGCAATGGGGCAAGCGGATCAAGGCTGGAGCCTGGCTGCGTGAGAATGTGGCCTACCTGCGCGCGCATGCCTTCCACACGCGCGAGGCGCAACGCCGCTACGGCGCGCAGAAGCGCATCAACCTGCGCCTGCTGGAGGCACGCTTGCGGCAGCGCGAGAGCGCGCCGAGCGATGCACCAGCGGCTGCCTTCATCGACCGCGACCTGAGCTGGCTATCGTTCAACGACCGGGTGCTGCAGGAAGCCAAGGACCGCAGCAATCCGCTGCTGGAGCGCGTGCGCTTCCTGGCCATCTACTCCAGCAACCTCGATGAGTTCTACCGCGTGCGCGTGGCTTCGCTGCGCAGCCTGGCACGGCTGGGCCGCTCCACGCGTGCCGCCTTGGAGGTGCCGCCCGAGAAGCGCATCGCGCGCATCAATGCCAAGGCGCTCGCGCAGCAGCGCGAATTCGGCCGCCTCTGGCGCGGTGAACTGCTTCCAGCGTTGGAGCGCAAAGGCATCCGGATCCGCGATGAGAAGCGCCTCACCGCCGCGCAGGCGCGCCATATTGAGCGCATGGCGGGCCAAGCCATCATGCCCCTGCTCGCCACGGCCTCGGTGCGCGAGGGGAGCGCGCCCTTCGTGGAGGACCGCAAGCTCTATTTCGTATGCCGCCTGGCCAGCACCGCCAGGTCCGGCAAGGAGCGGCTGGTGCTGGTGAATATCCCCAGCGATGCGCTCGGCCGCTTCATCGCGCTGCCCTCACCGCGCGGCAAGCAGGACATCCTCTTCCTCGACGATGCCGTGCGCCTATGCCTTCCACAGCTCTTCAGCGGCCATAAGGTGCTGGGCTGCCACGCCATCAAGCTCTCCCGCGATGCCGAGCTCCACCTCGATGAGGAGTTCGCCGGAACCGTGAAGGACAAGGTGCGCAAGAGCCTGCGCAAACGGGTCACCGGCGTGCCCGCAAGGCTCCTGTACGATTCAGCCATGCCCCGCCGCACCGTGAAGGCGCTGCGCCAGATGCTGGCACTGGACAAGGACGACCTAGTGGCCGGTGGCCGGTACCATCACTTCAGCGACCTGCACACGCTGCCCGTTCGGGGCCACGCGGCGCTGCGCAATCGCCCTTGGCCCGCATTGAAGCACCCTGCGTTGACCAAGGGAAGGAACCTGTTCGCCGCTGCGGACAGCGGCGATCTGCTGCTCCACATCCCCTATCACGACTTCGCGCAGTTCACCGCCTGGCTCCAACGCGCCGCGCGCGACAGGTTCGTGAAGCGCATCTCCATCACCCTGTACCGCGTGGCACCGGAGAGCGCCGTGTGCGAAGCGCTCCTGGAAGCGCTAAGGCATGGCAAGCAGGTGCATGCGTTCGTAGAGGTGCAGGCGCGGTTCGATGAAGGGCACAACCTGAAGTGGGGCGAGCGCCTTGAGAAGGCGGGGGCCACGGTCAATTACGGCTACGAAGGCCTGAAGGTGCATGCCAAGCTCTGCCTGATCGAGCGCTCGGTGAATGGCCGCAGGAAACGTTACGCGTACCTGGGCACGGGCAATTTCAACGAGCGCACGGCGCGGATCTACACGGATAGCGCGATGATCACTTCTGACGGCGCGCTATGCGAAGAGGTGTCCGAGGTCTTCGCGCATCTCGCCGATCGGCGCCATGCGCCGCGCACGCGCCAATTGCTGGTGGCGCCCACGAACCTGCGCGATTCGCTGGAGGCCATGATCGACACGGAGATCCGCAACGCCGCTCTAGGCCTTGCGCACGGCATCACCTTGAAGTTGAACAGCCTGGAGGACCATGCGCTGATCAGCAAGCTCTACGATGCGTCGCGGGCCGGCGTGCCCGTGCGGCTCATCGTGCGTGGCATCTGCTGCCTGGTGCCGGGCGTGCCGGGGCTCAGCGAGCGCATCGAGGCCATCAGCATCGTTGACCGCTACCTGGAGCACGCGCGCGTCTATGCCTTCGCGAACGGCGGGCAGCCCAAGGTCTATCTGTCCAGCGCCGATTGGATGGGCCGCAACCTCGACCGGCGCGTAGAGGTGGCCTTCCCGATCAAGGATGAGCGCTTGCACGAGGAGCTGCTCCAGCTGCTTGAGATCCAATGGAACGACCGGACCAAGGCGCGCGTGCTGGACGCGCGGCAGGCCAACGGGAAACGAAGGGCGATGCGCGGCATGCGCAACGGCAACGCGCAACGCGACACCTACACGTACTTGCGGAAGGCCGGTGCCGCATGAGGCTTCGTGCTATGCGTGCTGCGCGGCATGAACTCCGACAGCTGGCTGCGCCCGAGCCCTTGAGGAGCATGTAGGCGAAGGATGCGGCTCGGGACCGGCGGGAACAATCGGCCTACTTCAGCGCCACGCGCTCGAGCAGCTTCCCGTAGTACGAATCGCCGATGGGGATGGAGCCCTTGCCATCCTCCATGATCACATGGGGCGCGTCGATGGCTTCCACGCGGTCGAGCCGCACAATGAAGCTGCGGTGGATGCGCATGAACTTGTCGGTGGGCAGGCGCGCCTCGATGTTCTTCATGGTACCATGCACGATGTATCGGCGCTCCTTCACGTGCACCGAGACGTAATCCTTCAGCGCAGAGATGTAGTAGATGTCCTCGAGGTTCACGCGCACCTGGCGGCCCTGGTGCTTGAGGAAGAGCGGGCCGGCAGCCTCGCGCGTGGCGATCTCGTGCAGCGCATCGCGCTCCCGGCGCAGCTCGGCATCGTGCGCGTGGCGGTGCAGGGCCATCTCCACGGTGGTCTGCATATCGATGGCCTTGAAGGGCTTCACGATATAGCCGTAAGGCTCGGCCACGCGCGCCCGGCTCAAGGTGCCCTCGTCGCTGTACGCGGTGAGGAAGATCACTGGCAGGCCGAGCTCGCCGTGGATGATCATGGCCGCTTCGATGCCGCTCATGTCGCCCTTGAGCATGATGTCCATGAGCACCAGGTCGGGGCGCTCGCGCTCGGCGATCTCGATGGCCGTGGCGCCATCAGCGGCACCGCCTACCACCGTGTGACCCAGTTTCTCCAATGTGCTCTGGATGTCCTTGCGGACGATTCCTTCGTCTTCAACCACGAGGATTCTTGCTGCCATGCGGTAAAGATGTTGGTTCCGGTGCACACGTCCTTGCAAGCGGGTGCTCTGGCTCCAACAATACGCCCGCGCGAAGGCCATGTTCGGCGCATTAGACCAAGAGGCGCGGGTGCTCGACCGGGGGCGATGACGCCCAAACGTGGCCTTCCGCTTCCCTGCGGCTGTTCATCTTTGCACGCCTTCGCCGCGCCGTCGTCGGAGCGCTTCGGCGCTTAGGAGACAAGGCTACGGCGATGCAAAGCGCCCTTGCATGCACACACCGATCAAGTCCGTCCTCGATGACAGTTCGCTCACCGGCACCACGCTTACCGTGGCCGGCTGGGTGCGCACCTTCCGCAACGACCGTTTCATCGCCCTCAACGACGGCAGCACCATCCGCAACCTGCAGTGCGTAACCGACCAGGAGAAGGTGGATGCAGCAACACGCGCCCGCTTCACCACCAGCGCCGCCGTGAAATGCACGGGCATCATCGTGGAGAGCAAAGGCAGCGGTCAGCGGGTGGAAATGCAGGTGACCGCGGTGGAAGTGCTCGGCGACAGCGATGCGGAGAAGTATCCCATCCAGCCCAAGAAGCACAGCCTGGAGTTCCTGCGCGAGAACGCCCACCTGCGCTTCCGCACCAACACCTACAGCGCCATCTTCCGCATCCGCCACCAGGTGAGCTTCGGCATACACGAGTACTTCAGCGGCCAGGGCTACAACTACTTCCACAGCCCCATCATCACCGCCAGCGATGCGGAGGGCGCGGGCGAGATGTTCCGC
>CAZFBP010000032.1:4650-17784 GCA_964517255.1 uncultured Chryseobacterium sp. | reverse complement strand
AGGAGGCGCTGGGGTATCAAGGCGGGCAAAGATGGCTGCGGTGCTGAGAACAGCGCAGGGGCCGGTGGTATTGCCCAGCCGACCCGGAAGAATGGGCGTCGATGGGGGTGCTGGCCATTGGGCCCTCGATCCCAAGCGGTTGCGAATCCGGCCAAGGCGCCTACATTTGCGCCCCGCAAATAAAATCGTCCTCGGCCAGGCCAGGACGGCAAACAGACCCGCCATGAAGAAGGACATCCACCCGACCAATTACCGCCTCGTCGTGTTCAAGGACATGAGCAACGACTACATGTTCCTTGGCAAGAGCTGCGCTGCCACTAAGGACACCACGAAGTGGGAGGATGGGAACGAGTACCCGCTGATCAAGCTCGACATCAGCCACACCAGCCACCCCTTCTACACGGGCAAGATGATGCTGATCGATACCGCCGGCCGCGTGGACAAGTTCAACAAGCGCTACGCGAAGCACACAAGCAAGAAGGACAGCGCGCCCGCCGCCGAGTGATCGGATTCACCCTGAAGATGAAAGCCCCCTGAGCGATCGGGGGGCTTCTTCGTTCAGCCACGCGCCATCGCCTTCAAGCGGGCTTTCGGCCCACGGGACAAGGGCCGGACGGACATCGGCCGGACGTTCACACCTTGTGCTTGTCTTCCTTGCCCACGCCCTCGCGGATCATCTCCAGCGCTTGGGCGATGCGGCGCTTGCGCGTCTCGTCCTGCTTGGCCTCGTCGATCCACTCCACATACTCCTTCTTGTGCGTGTAGTTGAATTTCTCCCAGTGCATCCACGCCTCCTCGTCCTTCCGCAGGCAGTTCTCCAATTCGGGCGGCACCACCAGTGCTTTGCGCGGCGGCTTGGCATCGCCCAGCTTGGCGCCGCTCTGGTTCAGCTTCACGGCCTGCTTCACCAGGTCCATGAAGGCTTTTTCGTTGATGACGTCGCCTTCTTCGAGCTTCATCTTCCGGATGCCCTTGTCCTCGTCCTTCTCAGGCTTGTCGAAGAGCTTGTTCGTGTCCTTCAGGAGCGCGCCCTTGTGGAACCACACGCTCACGAAGCTCTTGAAGCCATGCAGGCCGATCATGATGCCATCGTGATCGAAATGCGGGGAGTTCCACTTCCACGTCTCCGTGATGTCCTCATTGACCGAGTGGATCAGCTGGCGCAAGCGCACCAGCATCTTTCGCTGCCACTCCGGTTGCTCGGCGATGTAGAGGTTGATCTGTTCCTGAGGGAGCATGAATCAGGTGTTAAGGGGTGGCCAAGCTAGTGTGACCCTCAAACCGGCCAAGGCCCTTTCGACCAGCGCGAATCAGCAGCGCTCCAGCACCACGGCGTAGCCCTGGCCCACGCCGATGCACATGGTGCAAAGGGCATATCTCTTTCCAAGTGCCTGAAGCTCAATGGCCGCTGTTTGCATCAGCCGGGCCCCGCTCATGCCCAAAGGGTGGCCCAAGGCAATGGCCCCGCCGTTGGGGTTGATGCGCGGGTCGGTATCGGCCAAGCCGAGGCTGCGGGTGCAACTAAGTACCTGGGCGGCAAAGGCTTCATTCAATTCAAGGAGGTCCATCTGGTCCAGCGTGAGGCCGGCGCGCTTCAAGGCCAGCCTCGAGGCGCTCACCGGGCCGATGCCCATGATGCGGGGCTCCACGCCCACCACCGCGCTGCTGACAACGCGCGCCTTGGGGGAGAGGCCGTGCTGCTTCAGCCCCGCATCACTGGCCACGAGCACAGCGGCAGCGCCGTCGTTCAGTCCGCTGGCGTTTCCCGCGGTCACGGTACCGTTCTTCCGGAAGGCGGGCTTCAGCGCTGCCAGCGCTTCGGCGGTTGACTTCGGTTTCACGAATTCATCGTGCGCGAAGAGCACGGGGTCGCCTTTGCGCTGCGGAATAGGAACTGGTGCAATCTCCTGCGCGAGCCTTCCGCTGGCTTGCGCGGCGGCGGCCTTCTGCTGGCTCCACAGGGCGAAGCGGTCCTGGTCCTCGCGGCTGACGGGGTTGGCATCGAGCAGGTTCTCGGCGGTCTCGCCCATGGCATCGGTGCCGTACTGCTCCTTCATGCGCGGATTCACGAAGCGCCATCCGAAGCTGCTGTCGAAGAGTTGCGCATCGCGGCCGTAGGGCGTGCTGGTCTTGTTCATCACCCAGGGGCCGCGCGTCATGTGCTCCACGCCGCCGGCGATGAACACATCGCCATTGTTGGCGGCTATGGCCCTTGCAGCGCCCACTACGGCGCTCATGCCCGAGGCGCAGAGGCGGTTCACCGTTTCGCCGGGCACCGTGACGGGCAGCCCTGCCAGCAGCAGCGCCATGCGCGCCACGTTGCGGTTGTCCTCGCCCGCTTGGTTGGCACAGCCCAGGATCACATCGTCGATGGCGGCCGGGTCGAGCGTTGGGTTGCGCTTCGCCAATTCGCGCAGGGCATGGGCCGCGAGGTCATCGGCGCGAACCGGCGCGAGCGTTCCGGCCAGGCTGCCGATGGGCGTGCGGATGGCGTCAACGATATAGGCTTCCTTCATCTAAGTCTGAGGTTGTTCGTCGGGGAACCAGGGCTTGCCCGTTCGATACACGGTGCCCTTGAAGAGCGCCACTTGATCGCCGCGCTGGTTCGTTACCGTGATGTAGTAGATGCCGATGCCGCGCGTGAGGCTCTTCTCCTCGCTGGCGGCGGTGAGCACGTCGCCGGCCTTCACGGGCTTGGTGTGGCTGATGCTCGTCTCCACGCTCACGCTCTGGATGCCGTGGCTGTTGCTGGCGAAGGCGAGGCAGCTATCGGCCAGCGAATAGGTGATGCCGCCGTGCGCGACGGCGAAGCCGTTGAGCATCTCCTCGCGCACCGTCATGCGCAGCACGCAAGCGCCGGGCTGCACCAGCACGCGCTCGATGCCCAGCCAGATGCTGAACGGGTCGTGGTCGTACATGCGCGACACCACCCTCTCGGCTAGCTCCTGCGGCGACATGGCGGCGAAGGTATCGGGGCTTGTTCTACCTGAATGCGGCTCTTCGTGGAATGCGCCTTTCAGTCTCCAGTTGAACCAACACGCTCGCCACGGGTACCGCCTGTTCGAATCACCCGGACATGCGTTCCATCATCGACTTCTTCCGCCGCGACGCGCGCCACTTCCAGCTCATCTTCCTCGCGGGTTTCCTCGCGTACGGCATCGCGGTGCTGCAATGGGATGCTGAATGGCAGCGCTACCTGATCCTCTTCGGCACCTGCCTCGCGGTGCAGGCGTTGTTCATCCGTTGGAAGAAGCTGCCGTGGCACTCCATCAAGAGCGCGATGGCGACCGGCTTGAGCATGAGCCTGCTGCTGAAGGCTGACTCCATGTGGGTGCTCGTGCTCGGCGCCTCGGTGGCGATCGCGAGCAAGTTCCTCATCCGCATCGATGGCAAGCATGTGTTCAACCCCAGCAACTTGGGCATCGCCGCTGCGGTGCTGCTCACTGGGCAGGCATGGGTGAGCCCGGGGCAATGGGGCAGCGGCGCTGCATTGGTGTTCCTGGTGGGCGCCGCCGGCTGCATGGTGCTGCTGCGCGTGGGCCGGATTGACACGAGCCTGGCCTTCCTCGGCGCCTTCGCAGCGCTCGACTTCGCGCGGCAAGTGCTCTACCTGGGCTGGGAGCCCGATGTGTGGCTGCACCGCATGAGCAACGGCTCCTTGCTGCTCTTCACCTTCTTCATGATCACCGATCCCATGACCACGCCCAGAGCACAGGGCGCGCGCATCGGCTGGAGCATCGCCATCGCCGTGCTGGCCTTCGTGCTGGGCTGGATGTATTGGGTGAATGCCACGCCGATCTGGGCATTGCTCATCATCAGCTCCATCACACCTTTGCTCGACCGCATCTGGAAAGGCCAGTCGTTCCGATGGCTGGTGCCCGCCAACCCAACCGCATAACCGGATAACCACAGAACCATGCGTCACTTCCTCCTCCCCGCCCTCGCGCTGCTCGCGCAACAGGCCTCCGCGTTCTGCGGCTTCTACATCGCCAAGGCCGATGCCACGCTCTTCAACGACCGCAGCGAGATCATCCTCGTGCGCGACGGCCAGCGCACCATCCTCACCATGAGCAACGACTTCAAGGGCGACGTGAAGGACTTCGCCCTGGTGGTGCCCGTGCCCTCCGTGCTGCAACGCGACGACATCAAGGTGGTGGAGCGCCGCGTGTTCGATGCGCTCGATGCCTACAGCGCACCGCGCTTGGTGGAGTACTACGATGAGAACCCGTGCCAGCGTTGGAAATACGCGGAGGGAGCAGCGCTGGACATGAGCGCGGCGCCGCGCTCCTCCACAGCCACGCGAGAAGAGCAAAAGGTCGCGAAGGATAAAGGCGTCACCATCGAAGCACGCTACACGGTGGGTGAGTACGATATCCTGATCCTGAGCGCCACGGAGAGCATGGGCCTGAAAGACTGGTTGGTCGAGAACGGGTATCGTATTCCGCAGACGGCACATGAAGTCCTCGACCCCTACATCAAGAGCAACTTGAAGTTCTTCGTGGTGAAGGTGAACCTGCAGCAGTTGAGCGCATCGGGCTTCAACACCTTGCGGCCCATCCAGATCCGCTTCGAGAGCCACAAGTTCATGCTGCCCATTCGCCTGGGCATGGCCAACAGCAGCGGATCGCAGGACATGATCGTGCATGCCTTCACGCGCACGGGCCGCGTGGAGTGCGTGAACTACCGCACCGTGAAAGTGCCCACCGACCGCAACATCCCGCTCTTCGTGAAGGAGCGCTTCGGCCCATTCTACAAGGATGTCTTCGCGCGCGCGCACCGTCGCGAGGGCCGCAACACGGTCTTCCTGGAGTACGCGTGGAACGTGACGCCCAGCTTCAACGGCATGAAGTGCGACCCCTGCGTTGGTCCGCCGCCCATGCCGCGTGAGTTCGCGCAAGCCGGCGCCGATTGGAGCCAGCAAGGCGCCCCCACCTTCTACACGCGCATGCACGTGCGTTATGCCCGTGATCGTTTCCCGCAGGACCTAGTCTTCCAGGTTACACCGAACACGGAGCACTTCCAGGCGCGCTACGTGCTCACGCATCCCGCGCAAGGCGAGCTCACCTGCTCCGAAGGCCAGGACTATCTGGAGGGGCTGTATTACCGCCGCCACCGCGAGCTGGAGGAATTGAACGCGCTCACCGGCTGGAACGTGGAGAAGCACCGCGGCTACGCCAATGAGGTGAAGGCCCGCATGAGCCAGGAGCAGCTCCGTAAATTGGAAGCTCCGCTCGGCATGCCCTTCAAAGGCCCCGGCGGACCGGGGGCGCCATTGATGCTTGCGTTGGCCGCGAGCGCAGGCTTGCTGCTATTGAACTTGTTCTTCAGGCGCCATGCCCCATCGCAGCTGCCGCTGGCGACGTCTTAGCCCGCGCTACTTCTTGAAGACCAGCCAAACCGCCACCACCAGGAGCACCGCTGCCAATGCGTGGTTCCATCGCAAGGCCTCATGCTTGAAGGCGACGAGGGTGAAGATCGTGAACACGCCAAGCGTGATCACCTCCTGAAGCACTTTGAGCTGCATCAGCGTGAAAGGACCTCCATGCAGGTTGCTGCCCAAACGGTTGGCGGGCACTTGCAGCACGTACTCGAAGAAGGCGATGCCCCAGCTGATGGCGATCACCGCGAATAGGCCTAGTCCCTTGCCCCATTCATAGTCCTTGAACCGCAGGTGGCCGTACCACGCGAGGGTCATGAAGGCGTTGCTGAGGATGAGCAGGCCGATGGTCCAAAGTGATTTCATGGCTGAGGTGTTCAGCAGCGAAGTTGCCGGGCGCCTCAAGGCTGGATGCGCGGCGCGGCGGGCGCGGTTCAACGAAGCGCTGTTGATCGCGCGGCTACCTTGGGCGCATGTATGAGCACCGCTCGCATCCCATGCTCAGCCGTGCACGTTTCGCGCGTCGGTTGGTCAGGCACCTCGGCTTCGCGCTGTTCCTGGTGATCTTCTCGCTCGGCATCGGTGTGTGGGGCTATATGGGCTTGGCCGGGCTTTCCTTCGCGGATGCCGTTCTCAACGCCAGCATGATCCTGGGCGGCATGGGCCCGGTTGATGTGCTCACCAACGACGCGGCCAAGTGGTTTGCGTCATTGTACGCGCTCTACAGCGGCATCACCCTGCTCAGCGCGGTGGCCGTTTTCCTATCGCCCTTGCTGCATCGCATGCTGCATGCGTTGCATCTGGAGGAAGGGGAGTAGCCTAAGGCCAACCGGTTCTTGTTGAAGAAGAATAGAACGTGGTTGCCGCCCGTTGGCTGTTTCAGGTACTTTCGATTACCCTTTCAGAATCCGATGAAGCGGAAAGCCATGATCCTTTCGCTCGCCTTGGCTCATGGGCTGGCAGCGGCCCAGCAACCGGGCATGTTCGACACGACCTTCGCCGACGGCGGAAAACTCCAGCTACCTGGATACGGTGCAGTCCAGCGCCTCGCAATACAATCGAGCGGAAGAATCCTCGCGGTCTCACAACTAGGCCAGGCTTGGACTGTGCATGGCTTGACGTTCGATGGGAATGCAGACCCAAGCTTTGGCGATTTGGGAGCACTTCCCTTCGCACATGAGATTGTCGCGATCAATGTCCTGTACGACGACCGGTTTCTGCTGGTTCTCGTCGGCGTCGATGAAGTTCGAAGGTTCCTTCCGAACGGTGTGCCCGATACTTCCTTTGGGCTCAATGGCATGATTGAACTCCCGTTGCATCCGCAATGCAGCGATGTGTTGCCCAACGGTGCTTTCATGATCGGGGGCGACCTCAACGATCATCCGGATTGCCCGGACTGCGCAGCATCGGGTTTCATCAAGTATACCGAATCCGGTGCGGTTGACTCGACGTTTGGAGCCGATGGATGGATTTTGTTTGCCCAAGTGAATGAGTGTGCTTGGGCCGATTTCTTCGCCAGAGGCGTCAAGCTCAACCCGGATGGCTCAGGCATTCTTGGTCTTAAGAAAGTCCATTTGGTTGAGTCCCCCTGCAATCCTTGGGGTCATGGTCACTCGATCGCCATTTATCGATTCACCGGTGATGGGAGCGAATTGACCCAACAATACAACCGTGGACACTTTGGGCCTGGTCCGACCGGTTTCGACTTGGCCGCGTGGGGTGCTAGCCAAGACTCAGAGGTCTTCGCTGCATACGCATATCCTTCGGGTTGGGCGACATCCCTTTCGACAACCACAGGGGTGTTGTGTCAAAACCAAGCACCTCCAATCCCGGCGCCATCTCCGTGGCCAAGCGATGTGCTCGCGGACTCGTATGCTGGCTTCATCGTCGCACAGCCGAGAGAGGGATTGTTCGGCCCTTGCCGCGCAATCTGGTGCAACCAGATTGACACGACTTGGGGCGTGGGGGGATTCGCACCCGGTGATTTCGTTTCAGCCGGAACCGGTGAAGCTCGATGTTTGTTGATTCAAGACGATGGCAAGTTGCTCGCGGGGGGGAGTGCTGGAGGTTCATTCGCGCTGGCGCGTTACCATGGCCAATTGGACCCCAGGGCCCGCTTAAACCTGAAGATTCACCTCGGTGGTTGCTACGAGGCATCGACCGGCTTGATGCGTGACGACTTGCGTGCGCAGGGACTTGTGCCACTCTCTCAACCCTTTGCCTCGGCTGGATATCCCCAAGTAACCGGTGTGGGTGCTGTGCTGGCACCTCCGCACGTCCTATCGGGAATAGGGGAGGGAGCGGTCGTAGACTGGGTGTTCCTCGAACTAATCAGTGTGATGGACTCCATCACAGTGCTCTCCACCCGCGTCGGCCTTCTTCACCGGAATGGTTGGGTCACCTCAGCCGATGGGATTTCGCCGATCGATTTCAACTCCGGGGCTGGAAGCAACTTCCTGCGTGTGCGCCACCGCAACCACATTGGCGTCACCAGCGCTGCACCGATCACCTTGGGCCCAACAGCCGCCACGCTGGACCTCACCAACCCAGCGACACCCGTATTTGGCATCGAAGCGATGATGCAGGTAGATGGGGTACGCATGCTCTGGCCCGGCGACGCGACCGCGAATGGTGAGGTGAAGTATGTGGGCCAAGGCAACGACCGCGACCGTGTCCTGATCGCCATTGGTGGAGGCAACGTGTTGTCAACTTTGAGCGGCTACCATATGGAGGACGTGAACCTCGATGGCGGGGTGAGGTACGTGGGCGCAAACAACGATCGCGATGTGATCCTGCAAGCCATTGGAGGCCAGGATGCGCATGCCGTGCGCGCTGAGCAGCGGCCCTGACGAGACTCCGCTGAGCAGAACGCTGGTTCAGTGCATCACAGCGCTTCGATCACCATCGCGCTGGCTCCGCCGCCGCCGTTGCAGATGCCTGCTCCGCCATAGCGCGCGTTGTTCTGCTTCAGCACGTTGATCAGCGTGACGATGATGCGCGCGCCGCTGCAACCCAGCGGGTGGCCTAGGCTCACGGCGCCGCCATTCACATTCACCCTGGCGGGGTCGAGGCCCATGAGCCTGGTGTTGGCGATGCCCACGACGCTGAAGGCCTCGTTGAGCTCAACGAATTGGATGTCACTCATCTTCAGGCCCGCCTTCTCTACAGCGCGCGGCAATGCCTTCGCAGGGGTGGTGGTGAACCACTCCGGGGCCTGCTCGGCATCGGCGTAGCTGAGGATCCGGGCAATGGGCTTCAAGCCGAGGGCCTTTGCTTGATCAGCGCTCATGAGCACCAGCGCCGCTGCACCGTCGTTGATGGTGCTGGCGTTCGCGGCGGTCACGGTGCCGTCCTTCGTGAAGACCGCCTTCAGTGCGGGCAGCTTATCGAAGTTGACATTCTTGTACTCCTCGTCCTCGCTCACCACCACATCGCCCTTGCGTGTCTGAACGGTCACGGGCACCACCTCATCCTTGAATTTGCCGGCGGCCCATGCGGCGGCGCTGCGCTTGTAGCTCTCGATGGCGAAGGCGTCCTGCTCTTCGCGCGTGATCTTCTGCTCTTTGGCGGTATTGTCGGCGCTCACGCCCATAGCTGTCTGGTGGTACACGTCGGTCAAGCCATCCTTCACGATGCCGTCGATGATCTGGCCATGACCGTAACGCTGGCCGTAGCGTGCCTTCTCCATGTAGTAAGGCGTCTGGCTCATGTTCTCCATGCCGCCGGCCACCACGATGTCGGCATCGCCGAGCATGATCTCTTGCGCGGCCATCATGATCGCCTTCATGCCGCTGGCGCACACCTTGTTCACCGTGGTGCACGCCACTTCGTTGGGTAGCCCGGCGAATTTGGCCGCCTGTCGCGCCGGTGCCTGGCCCAGATTGGCCTGGAGCACGCTGCCCATGATTACCTCGTTCACATCCTCGGGCTTCACGCCGGCCTTGGCCAGGGCGCCCTGGATGGCGGTGGCGCCGAGCTTCGTGGCCGGCACTTCGGAGAGGCTGCCGCCGAAGCTGCCGATTGGGGTGCGTGCGGCTGAGACGATGACGACTTCGCGTGCCATGTGGGCTGGATTGGGTTTGAAGGGCGCCAAAAGTAGCCGCGTGGATCATGGCTGCTGCGATGAGCATGGCCGTCTATATTTGCGACCCCTTGAATGAGGGGTGTTCTTTCGCTTCGTTCCTGGAGAGGTGGGTGAGTGGCTTAAACCAGTAGTTTGCTAAACTGCCGTACGGGTTAAACTGTACCGGGGGTTCGAATCCCCCCCTCTCCGCAGATACGAGGCCCGATGCCGGGCCTTGTTCGTTTTGTTCGGGGTGTAGCGCAGCCCGGTTAGCGCACCTGGTTTGGGACCAGGGGGTCGTGTGTTCGAATCACACCACCCCGACGAGTGAAGGGTCGGCTTTTGGCCGGCCCTTTTCACCTTTGACAGGTCTGGTCCCGTAGCTCAGCTGGATAGAGCACCTGCCTTCTAAGCAGGCGGTCCTTGGTTCGAGTCCAAGCGGGATCGCGAAAGGCAACAGGGCCCCGGCGCCGTTCTGGCCGTCGGGCCGATTCCGCCTTCGACCTTGTTCGCGGGCACGCTCGTCGCCGTTATCCACGCGCCGGTGGGATATGAACATCGGAAAGTGCGTCTGGAATCCGCGATCCGCGCGGCCTCCAACGGGGTCGTTGCGCAGTGTGCACGCTCCATCGGGTAGCGCCGCGCGCTGGTCGAAATGTTGAATGACGGCAGGCCCGACCACCGTTTCGGGAACCGCGATCGGGCCATTTTCGCGCCGTCCTGATCGCATCCAAACCAAGGACGCCATGCGCATGCTCAAGCCGATCTCGCTGCTCCTGCTGATGCTGCCCGGAGCGGTGCACGCCGTGACCTATTACATCGCGCCTTCGGGGAGCGACACGAACAACGGCACGAGCCAATCCACGCCGTGGAAGACCATCGACCGGGCAAACCAGATCAGCTTCAACTACCTGCCCGGCGACAAGATCCTATTCCAGCGCGGCGGCGAGTACCGCGGCAAGCTCTTGATCAACAGCAACGGCAACGCGAACGCTTACATCGAGGTGGGCGCCTACGGCACCGGCGCGCAGCCCATCATCAGTGGCAGCGTGGCCGTGACGGGCTGGACCCTGCACAGCGGCAACATCTGGAAGGCCCCGCTGACGCAGGTTCCCAAGCACATCTTTGTGAACGGAGCGCTGCAGACCCTGGCGCGCTTCCCGAATTCGGGTTGGTTGCGCGTGGATAATTCCGCCGCGACCACGTTGCAGGACGCTGAGCTCACGCAGGCCAGCGGCTATTGGACCGGCGCCACGGCCGTGATCCGCACCACCAATTGGAGCTACGACACCGCCTATGTCTCGGCGTTCAGCAACAGCACGCTCACGCACACCAGCACCGGCAATCCGCTGGGCACCCAGCAGTGGGGCTATTTCCTGCGCAACAAGCTCGCGGTTCTGGATCAGGCCGGCGAGTGGTACTACGACCGCCCCACCGGCATGCTGTACCTGTGGTGCCCCAACAACGCCAACCCCGCCACGCAGTTGGTAGAGGCCAGCGTGCTCGATTACGGTCTTTACCTGAGCTGGCAGCGCAATCACTTCCGGGTCAGTGAGATCCACTTCCGGCACCAGCACACGGCCAGCCTTCGGCTTTCAGGCACGTACAACCTGGAGGCGTTCAACTGCACCTTCACCGATACCTGGCAGGCGATCCTCAGCACGGGCAACAGCCAGAACTTCCATCATCTCACGATTGCTCGCACGTATGGCACCGGCGTGGCGCTGCTCGACAACGACTCTTACTTCACGAACAGCACGCTCACCGATATCGCACTGATCCCCGGCCTCGGTGAGCAGAACATGGGCTACATCGGTGGGCGGTTCAATGGGTCCGGGATGACCGTCTCGGATAACACCTTCACCAACATCGGGTACAGCGCCATCGCCGTCACCTTCAACGCCATCGTGGAGCGAAACGTGGTCACCAACAGCATGGCCGTGCTCAACGATGGCGCCGGCATCACCTTCGACCAGACCGATGGCGCGATCATCCGCGACAATATCGTGCGCGACCTCAACGGCAATGTCGAGAGCAGCGCCATCGGCTGGATCAACTCCGTGCCCATGTGCCACGGCATCTACTTCGGCAACACCTACAACAAGAACGTGCAGGTGCTGCGCAACACCGTGACCAACTGCAAGGGCTCAGGCATGCACGTGGACCACACGATGGCCAACACGGGGATCCGCATCGAGAACAACGTGCTCTTCAACAATACCATTCAGCTGAGCATCTCCGACGCCAGTAACTACAATAGCCCAGGCGCCACCGCTCCGTACTACGTGCCCGTCTTCAATACCATCTACAACGGCAACGTGATGTACAGCATGAACAAGGACCAGCTGTGCATGCGCCAGTACCACGTGAACAGCCCTGTTTGGGTGGACTACGGCGTGTTCACGAACAACCGGTACTACAGTCCCTACAATGACCGCAGCATTTTCTTGCACAACATCAATAGCGCCGAGACGCGCTACTTCGCCCTGGAGCGCTGGCAGGCCTTCATGAACGAGGACGTGGGCAGCACGCGAAGCCCCATGTACCTGCCGAGCATGGCCACCTCCGCCGTGCTCAGCACGCTCGCCGTTCCTAACGGGACATTCGCCAGCAACGTGAGCAGCTGGACCGGCTGGCCCAGTCAAGGCGTGCTGACCCACAACACGCAGCGGCTCGACAACGGCAGCCTGAAAGTGACCTTCACCAACAACCAGATCTACAACACCTTCAACCTGAACCCCAGCACGAACGTGAGCGTGCAGCAAGGCAGCCTGTACCGCCTCAAGTTCAGCATGGTGAGCGACCTCATGGGCGAGCTCACTTTCGGATTCAAGGGCAATTCGCAATTGGGCACGCCCAACGCGGAAGGCTCCCGCACCTTCCCCTTCGATGCCAACCGCCGCGACGTGGAGCACTACTTCACGAGCAACATCACCGACGCAGGCGTGCCCATGTTCACGCACACCTACACCGAAGGCATCTATTACATCGACAACATCTCCTTGGAGCGCGTCACGGCCACGGCCATCGATCCCAACCAGTCCAACGCGCTGCTGCTCAACAGCACGGCCACGGCGCAAACGCTCGCTGTTCCGGCAGGCTGCTGGAAGGACACCGAAGGCAATGTGATGGGCGCCACGCTCACCCTGCAGCCTTACCAGTCGCGCGCGATCTACAAGTACAGCACCAGCGGCAATTGCGCCCAGCAGATCGATTGCGCAGGCGTGGCGGGCGGCACCGCCCTGCCGGGCACCGCCTGCAACGATGGCAACGCCTGCACCACCAACGACCTCTGGAACGCGAACTGCCAGTGCGTGGGAACGTCCACCACGCCCACAGCGGCCATCACCGCCGGTGGCGCCACCAGCTTCTGCGCGGGCGGCAGCGTGGTGCTCAGCGCCACCACGGGCACAGGCTACACCTACCAATGGCGCAACAACGGGACGAACATCAGCGGTGCCACGTCAAGCAGCTACACGGCGACCGCAGGGGGCAGCTACACCATGGTGGTGACGAGCGGCGGTTGCAGCGCCACCAGTGCGGCCACCACCGTCACGGTGACCACGGCGCCATCCGCCACGATCACGGCAGCAGGGCCCACCACGTTCTGCTCAGGCGGCACTGTATTGCTCAATGCGAATACCGGCACCGGGCTCACGTATCAATGGCGCAAGAACGGCACGAACATCAGCGG